>CALHCK010000019.1 GCA_937936695.1 uncultured Polaribacter sp. | reverse complement strand
TTAAAAGCCAAATCGTATATTCGCCAACCGAAATTAAATAAATGACGTATGGCAATTTTATCAAAAATTAGAGAACGTTCGATGTTCTTAATCATTATAATTGGTCTAGCACTTTTTGCTTTTGTATTAGATCCATCTTCTATAATGGACTTTTTTAACTCAGAAAAAGTTAATGAAATAGGTGAAGTTAATGGAGAGACAATTTCTAGAGAAGAGTTTGTAACTGCATTAGAACAGTACAAACAACAAACTGGAGGTAGAGTGTCTGAAATGCAAGCATCTAAAACAGTTTGGAATAACTTGCTTAGAAAAAAGATATACAAAAATCAATTATCAAGTGCAGGTATTACTGTAGGTGAGGCAGATGTTTGGCAAGAAATTATTAATTCGCCATCAGTAAAAGGAAATCCTCAGTTTTTAAATGAAGCTGGTGCTTTTGATGAAGGAAAATTTAAGCAGTTTTTAGCGAATACTAAAGAGAACAATCCTCAATTATGGGGTGCATGGTCTAATTACATGAATCAGTTAAAAGACAATGCAGAAAGTAATACTTACAATAATTTAGTAAACGCAGGTGTTGGAGCTTCTTTAAAAGAAGGAGAAGCAGATTACTTTTTAAAGAATACTAAATTAACATCTCAGTTTGTTTTTATACCTTATACAAGTATTTCTGATAGTTTAGTAAATGTTTCTAAAGCAGATATTGAAGCTTATATTAAGAAAAACGAATCTAATTTTAAGGTAGAAAAATCTAAAGATATTTCTTATGTAAAGTTTGATATTGTTGCAACTCAAAAAGATGAACAAGATATTAAAGCTGCTGTAGCAAGTTTAATAAATAATTCTACAGATAGAAACAATCAAACAATTGTAGGTTTAAAAAATGCAACTGATTATGCTGAGTTTTTAAGCGAAAATGATTCTGATATTAATTTAGACAACGGTTATAAATTTAAAACAGATATAGCTAGTACTATTGCAAATGAAGTTATTGCTGGAGAAAAAGGTGCCGTATTTGGGCCTTATAAAGATCAAAATTACTTTAAGATTTCTAAAATTACAGAAATTACTCAAATGCCAGATTCTGTAAAAGCAAGTCATATTTTAATACCTTTTGTTGGTGCACAAGGAGCAAGAGAAAATGTTGTAAAAACAGAAGAAGAAGCTAAAAAATTAGCTGATAGTCTTTTAACAATTGTTAAAAAGGATAAAAAAGAATTTGGTGCTTTAGCAAAGAAATACTCTTCTGATGTGTCTAACTCGGAAAAAGAAGGAGCATTAGATTGGTTTAACTATAATAGAATGACACCTGCTTTTAGAGATTTTTGTTTTACAAATAAAGTAGGGGCTATGGATGTTGTAAAAACCCCATTTGGTTTTCATGTAATTAAAATTGATGAAACTAAAAACGAGCAGAATGTTGTAAAATTAGCAACATACGGTAAAAAAATAGTGCCTTCTGAAACAACAGAAAATGAAGTTTTTCAGAAAACTGAGCAATTTGCTTTAGCTGCAAAACAAAATAAGTTTACAGAAACTGCTAAAGAAAATAATTATGTTGTAAAACCAGCTATTGGTATTAAAGCATTAGATGAAAATGTTCCTGGATTAGGTAATGAAAGACAAATTGTAAGTTGGGCTTTTGGTAAAGAAACTAAGGTTGGAGACTTTAAGCGTTTTGATTTAGAAGGTAGTTATGTTGTTGCTACTGTTACAGGAAATACAGAAAAAGGGTTAATGTCTGCAAGTAAGGCGTCTAATTCTGTAAAACCAATTTTATTAAAAGAGAAAAAAGCAAAGATAATTGCTGATAAAATGAATGGGGCTACTTTAGAAGAAATAGCATCTTCTGAAGGAAGATCTGTTAGAACTGCTAATAATGTAACGTTACAAAGTCCTACGCTTTCTGGAGCAGGATCTGAGCCTAAAGTTGTTGGAGCAATGTATAATGCTAAAGAAAACAAAGTTTATAAAAACATAAGCGGAGATAGAGGTGTGTATGCTTTTAAAGTTCTTAAAAAAGAATTACCAACTGCATTACCAAATTATGAGGCTTCTAGAAAAAGAATTTCTGAATCTAGAAGAAGATTAACTTATAAAGTATATGAAGCTATTAAAGATGCTTCTAAAATAGAAGATAATAGAGCAAGTATGTATGGTGTAAACTAAACATTGCTTTTAATATTATAAATTAAAACCGTTCAATTTTTTGAACGGTTTTTTTATTTTTTTATATATGATTTTAAGGAGTAATTATAGTTTTTTTGATGTAATTATACAGACAAAAACTATTAGCTAAGTAACAAAGGCAACGATTACTTATAAATAAATGTATTTTTTTAGGGTGATATTTAAAGAATTGTTTTTACTTAATAGATAATACTTTGTAAAGCTAGTTACGCTGTAGTGTTATTTAAGTTTTTAGCCCTGATTGAACGGTTTGTTTGAGCTCTTTTGAGGTACGAAAAAAGCGAGTAGTGAAAGCAGGAAATAGCTTCTAATAAAAAAAACCTTTCTGATTTCTCAAAAAGGTTTTATTATTTTA
>CALHCK010000018.1 GCA_937936695.1 uncultured Polaribacter sp. | reverse complement strand
ACTAATTTTTTAACAGGAACTTCTGCCTTTATTTTAGCTACTTCCTTTTTTTTAAATGCAATAATTTTATCTAGTATAGTCATTGTTATGCGTTCTTCTATCATTTATAAAAAGTAGTAATCTACAGTATTAACTACTTTTGTTATTTTTAAAATGATGTATTTACTTATTTTTTTAATTAGAAAATTAAATACTTATTAATTTTTCTAATGTCTGTTTTGCTTTTAACCCTAAAAGTGATGCCTCTGCTTCTGCATACGCAGTTTCAAAAGTTTTACTATCGTCTACAATTTTTAATGCAAAGGCAGCATTGGTTAACACCACACTATTCTGCGCTTCTGTTCCGTTACCTTCTATAATTGTTTTAAAAATCTTTGCAGCATCTGCTACAGAGTTACCTCCAAAAATTTCTGATTGTTGTATTCTCTTTTTTCCTAAACTTTCTGGAGTTATTAATTGCTCTCCTTTTTTAGTGAAAATTTTAAATGCACTTGTTAATGATATTTCATCATACCCATCTAATGCGTGAATAATTCCGTAATTTATAGTTGCTTCTTCTTGTAGAATATAATTATACAAACGGGCTACTTCTAAATTAAATGTACCTAACATATGGTTTTGTGGCGAACTTGGGTTTACCAATGGCCCTAACATGTTAAAAAATGTTTTTAACGCCAATGCCTTTCTTGTAGGGCTTACCGCTTTCATTGCTGGATGAAATTTTGGTGCGTGTAAAAAACAAATATTTGCTTTTTCTAAATGTTCTTTTAAAACACTTTCTTTATTAGAAAACGTATACCCAAAACTCTCTAACATATCTGAAGAGCCAGATTGTGATGACACCGAATAATTACCGTGTTTTGCCACTTTTTGACCAGTACCTGCAACTACAAAAGATGTTAAGGTAGATATGTTAAAGGTATCTTTACCATCGCCACCAGTACCTACTATATCTATGGTATTGTAGTCTGATAAATTTATTTGTATTGCCAATTCTTTTAAAGCATCTCTAAATCCTGAAAGCTCGCTAACGGTAATCGGTCTCATCATAAAAACCGTCATAAAAGAGGCTAAATGAGCATCGTTGTATTTTTCTGCAGCAATATCTATTAAAATTTGTTTTGCTTCAGCTTTAGACAATCTTTCGTGATTATATAGCTTGTTTAATATGGCTTTCATTGTTATTTACTTTTTAGCAACGCTGTTTATAAAATTGGTAACCAACTGCTCTCCTACTTCTGTTAAAATAGATTCTGGATGAAATTGTACTGCAGATATTGGGTACTCTACATGTTCTATTGCTTGTATTAATCCGTCTTCATCTCTAGCTGTTACTTTTAATGTTTCTGGAAAACCTGTATCTGTAGCTGCCCAAGAGTGGTAACGTGCTGCTAAAAATGTATTAGAAACATCTTTAAAAATAGTAGCATTGGTGTCTGTTACTGTCATTTCTGTGGCAACTCCATGAAAAACCTCATCTAAATTAATTATGGTTCCGCCAAATACTTCTGTAATGGCTTGTAAACCTAAACACACTCCAAAAATTGGTTTTTTACCAGCGTACGTTTTTATAACTTCTTTTAAAATACCGGCTTCGTCTGGTATTCCTGGTCCTGGAGATAACATTATAATATCGTAATTTCCAACATCTGTAATACTGATTTCATCGTTTCTAAAAACTGCAGGAAAGTTTCCTGTAATTTTTTCTACCATATGCACTAGATTATAGGTAAACGAATCGTAATTGTCTAAAATTAATATTTTCATTATTTTGTTGTGTATGCTAATAATCGTTATTTTTTTTGACTGAAATTTGAGCTTGCTTTATGCGTTAGGGATTGAAACGGCATCCTTTTTGTTTTTTTTACAAAAAGATATAGTGTAAAGCCCGTTTAAACGCCCTAAATTTTCTCTGCCAAAATCAACGCTTTTTTTAACGCTGCTAATTTATTATTTACTTCTTGTAATTCTTTTTCTTCGTCGGAGTGTATTACAATTCCGGCGCCTGCTTGGTAATACAGGGTTTTATTTTTACTAACAAAAGACCTAATGGCAATGGCTAGATTTACAGAACCGTCTAATCCTATGATTCCTACGGCACCTCCGTAAAAACCTCTTGATTGATTTTCGTAACTATCTATTAACTGCATTGCTTTGTATTTTGGGGCTCCGCATAGTGTACCTGCCGGAAAAGTATCGCCAACAATTTCTATTGGATTTCCTTTTAATTGACCTGATACGGTAGACACCAAGTGTATTACGTGGCTAAAGTATTGTACTTCTTTAAACACATCTACAGTTACATTGTCTGCGTGTTTGCTTAAATCGTTTCTGGCTAAATCTACCAGCATTACGTGCTCTGCTGTTTCTTTTTTGTCGGCAGATAATTTTTTACCCAACTTAATGTCTTCTGCCATATTACCAGTTCTTCTAAAAGTACCTGCAATTGGGTTTATGATGGCTTTACCTTCGGATATTTTTATTTGTGCTTCTGGTGATGATCCCATTAATTTAAAAGATCCATAATCAAAATAAAATAAATATGGTGATGGGTTTATAGAACGTAAGGCTCTGTATACATTAAACTCGTCTCCTTTAAATTTTTGTTGAAATTGTCTTGACAATACTAACTGAAAAACGTCTCCTCTTTTACAATGAGATTTTGCTTTTCTGACATATTCTATAAATTCTTCTCCGGTTACATTAGAGGTTTCTTCTGCAACTATAGAAAATTTTTGAGTGTTAAATGCTTGGGCATCTATAATGGTTTGAATTTCGTTGATGCGAGATTCTGAACCTTCTTCTATATTTTCTATTAACGTCATTTCATCATTAAAATGATTGATGGCAATAATGAATCTATAGAAACTGTATTGTAGTAAAGGAATTGCTGAGGGTGCTTCTTTTACATCTAATTTAATGTTTTCAAAATATTGAACAGAATCATAAGTAGTATATCCGTACAAACCATTAAACGATTTTAAAGCAGGTGGGCAATCTAATGAAATAGCATTGCTGTATTGCTGAAAAAGTGTGTTAAAATTTTTGTCTATTTTTTGATTTTCTAACTCTACATCTTTATGCGAAAAACTTAAATGATTGTTTTCTGCTTTTATAGAAACTACAGGTTCTATGGCTATAAAAGAAAAACTTTCTTCTTTGCTATGATAATCTGAGCTTTCTAAAAGTAATGTATTTGCATATTTATCTCTAAAACGTAAGTACAGCCCTACAGGTGTAATTGTGTCTGCAATTTTAGTTGTATGTGCTGTTTTAAATTGTATTTTTTTCATTTTATTTTGTCTGTTAGAGCTTTATTTTATGTTTTACTAAAAAACAATAATAAACTACTCTCGGAGATACTTTTTATTTACTAAAACTATGATTTTTTTATAAGCGAAAAGGCTTATCGTGAGATAAGCCTTTGTGTTATATTATTTTTAAATACATAAATTAGGTTTTTTCTCACTTATTAGATAAGAGAGTTCCACCAACTTGTATTTTTAAAATTATTCTTCATAATTGAGTTACAAAAATAATACACATTTTTTACTTTACCAACCTTTCTTTTAAATTATTTAAGGTAAAAAGTTAATTTTAATGTATTTATTAAAGCAAACCCTGTAAACAAATGTTATTGTTTTTATTTACAGAGTTTATTTCTATTATTTTCTTATTATTTTAACATTCATCTCTTCTACTTTTTTGTCTGATAAAATAGATTTTCAAGAATTAAATTTTGTTTTACATTTGATTCAAGCAACTTTGATTGATAACCAAAAGCATGAATAATTTTTTCATCATCATAAATTTTCAACCCTGTTTTTGTAACATATGGTATTGTTTTTATTGAGCAAAAGGAAATTGTAATTATCTTATCAATATCGTTATTAAGCATAACATAAGACAACTTAGAATGTTGTTCTACTACCCCTGATTTATAAAAGCTACTTAAATCTTTTTCAGCTTGTTTTTCATTTATAAATTTAAGTCCAATACCCTGTAATAAAACATCTAAAAGACTGTAATAAAATTGAAATGTTTTTTCTCTTGATTTATTTATATCACTTTCTCTAAATTCTTCGTTTATTATTATAAGATCATCTTCATTAAAATCTGAATTTCTATATAAAAAACCATCTAGTTTATAAAATATCTCCGGTTTACAAATCATCTTAATAAGATTTTTTTAGTAAATTTCATATATTTTTTTCCTTCACAAAATCTTTACTGTATTGATTATTCAACTCTTTCATTTCATCATAAATAGAAAGTTGATTTTGTGTAAAAAAAGGCTCTAAAGTCCTTTTTCTTAAATTTCTTGACACATGAGAAGTATCCGAAAGGTTAAAATTTGCATCATTCCCATATAATATTTTATAAAAAGCTCTAAATTTATTTAATTCTTCCCTAAAAACAGATGCTTTTTGAACTCTGCTTTTATTAAAATTATATTTATATAATTCTAAAAAAGTTGCTTCTTGGTTTACTTCTGGTATTTTAGGAATTAAATAACTATAAAATTGATCTGTAGAAAAAATTTCTACAAACTCATCTTTTAAAGTATTACATAGAATTCCTATCTCCTGAACTCCATGAGGATTAGAAAGGATATAATCTTTTAAGATATCAACATTTATGAAATTTTTTATTTTATCATACTTAGGAAACTCTTGTTTATATGTTTTATATAACTGTTTTTCTAAAATCAAATTGATCTTTAAAGTATTTTCTATATGATGTAATGACCTACCAATTGCAGAAATTGGATACAGATTTTTATTATAAGGGTAATCATTTGAATCTAGTGAACTATAAATTCCTGAAGATTCTTTGATTCCGTAAGACAAAGTAAGTGCTAGGCTCAGTTCTATTTTGTCTGTATAAAACAACACATTTTCAATTGCATCTATACAAGTATTTTTTCCTACATTATTTATTACCTTATATGTTGGCGCTGATGCTTCATTTTTTATTAGAATAGTGTTTTTAATTTCGTTAAACTTTTTTAAAGCCCTATATCTTAATGATTTAGAATTATCATTTTCAAAAATAAATGTAACTTTTTTTAGTTTTCTAAAATCTAAATCAGAATTTTCATAATACTGACCATTAATGATGTAAAAAATCGGATAATTATTCATAATATTTATTTAAAATTAATAAATTGCTTTATCCAGGATAAACTTAAAAATTAACCTTTTACCCTAGTTTTAACTAAATTTTAACAAATATTAATACTCTCAATACACACCAGTACCAAAAATAAAAAATCGCATATTTGAAAAATATTATTTATATTTTTCAAATATGCGATTCTAAAGGAATATGTATATTTTTAATAAGAATAATGACAAGTTTATACCCTAATTCTTTATCTATTTTAAACTTCATAATTAACCTTTCAATCAACATTAAACAAAAAAATCACAAAGGTTGTAAAAGTTTAAGTTTTAGAACCTTTGTGAATACATTTTGATAAAGTAACATTTGAAATGTTATTTTCTTATTATTTTAACATTCATTTCTTCTACTTTTTTATCTGATAAAATAGAAGGTGCGTTAAATAATAAATCTTCTGAGGTTCCTGTTTTAGGGAACGCCATTACTTCTCTAATAGAGGCTTTCTTTTCTAAAATCATCATTAATCTATCTACACCCCAAGCAATACCTCCGTGTGGTGGCGCTCCGTATTGAAATGCTTTATACATAGTACCTACACTTTTCATCATTTCTTCTTTGTTGTAACCCATGTTTTTATAGGTTGCTTCTAAGATTTCTGCTTTATGTGCACGCACAGATCCACCTCCGATTTCGTAACCGTTTAAAATTAAATCGTATTGTTGCGCTATAATTTCTCCAATTTCTTCACCTTCTCCATTCATATGCTTGTCTAAATCGTAAATAGCAGGCATAGAAAAAGGGTTGTGTGTAAAGGTCCATCTACCTTCGTCTGTTTTTTCAAACATTGGAAAATCTACCACCCATGCAGGTCTTAATTCTTTAGGATTTATTAACTTTAAAATACGCCCCATTTCTTGACGAACTGCATCTAAAGCTTTATTAGCTGTAGCATAGTCTGCCGCAGAGAAAAATACAACATCTCCTACCTTAGCATCTGTAGCTGCAATAATATTTGCTGCTATTTCTTCTCCTAAAAACTTAATAATAGGAGATTGTAAATCGTTTTCATTTACAAAAATATAAGCCAAACCACCTAGTCCGTTTTGTTGCGCAATACTAGTTAAGCTTTCTATTTGCCCTTTAGACATACGTTTGTTTCCTTGCTCTTTTGCAGAAACTTTAATACATTTTACAATACCTCCATCTTCAATTGGCTTACTAAACACCTGGAATGTGGTATCTTTTACAATTTCTGTAATGTCTTGCATTTGCAAACCGTAACGTAAATCTGGTCTATCACAACCATATTTATCCATGGCATCTTTGTAAGTAATAACTTCAAAAGGATGTAAAATCCATTTTTTACCATAGATTTTTTTAACTACTTCATTAAACATTTTAGTGTTTAAATCTATAATTTGCTGCATACTTGCATATGCCATTTCAATATCTAATTGTGTAAACTCTGGTTGACGGTCTCCACGAGAATCTTCATCTCTAAAACAACGTGCTATTTGAAAATATTTTTCGAAACCACCCACCATTAACATTTGCTTAAACTGTTGTGGTGCTTGTGGTAATGTATAAAAAGAACCCGATTGTTTTCTGGTTGGCACAATAAATTCTCTTGCTCCTTCGTCTGTACCAGCCGTTAAAATTGGAGTTTCTATTTCTAAAAACTCTTCTTCATCTAAGATATCTCTTAATAACTTAATTACTCTATGTCTGTTAACAATTGCCTTACGAACCTCATCATTTCTATGGTCTAAAAATTTATACTGAAAACGAACGTTTTCATTAGACTTCATAGCTCTTTTTATCTCGAAAGGTAATGTTTTAGATAAATTTAAAATTTCTAAAGAAGCCGTTTCTAACTCTATTTTACCAGTTCTTAAACCTGCGTTGTAATCGCTTTCATTTCTTTGTACTACAACACCTGTAACCATTATAACAGTTTCTGCTTTTAATTTTACAAGCTCATCTAAATTAGGAAATGTTTCTCTACTTAAACGTACTTGTAATATTTGGTTGCTAGAATCTCTT
>CALHCK010000017.1 GCA_937936695.1 uncultured Polaribacter sp. | reverse complement strand
ACTTTTGTTAGTTAAAAAGTTTAGCCCTGATTGAAGCATTTGTTTGAGCTCTTTTTTATTCCTTTTTTAAGGATAAAAAAAGCGAGTGCGAAAAGCAGGAAATAGCTTCTAAAAATAAAAAAACTCCGAAAGAACATAATTCTTTCGGAGTTTTTTATAACTCTTTGTTAAGGTATACTTTACTTATTCTGTTGCTTCTTTAGGTTCTTTAAATTTACGAGTACCTTCGTACAATTCGTATTTTACGTACTTACAATTTAAATCTCCGTTTTTAAGGGCTATTCTCTTAGAAGTTCGCAAACCTACAGATTTTAGCGCATCTGTGTCTGATGTTATTAACCATGCTGTAGAACCTGGATAATTGTGCTTTAAAGTATCTCCTATTTTTTTATAAAACTCGTGAGTATCTATGTTTAAACGCTCTCCGTATGGAGGGTTAAAAATAATGCTTGTATTACCAAATACTTCTTTGGTAGAGTTAAAAAAGTTTACGTGGTGTACTCCTATAAACTCGTCTAAATTAGCACTTTCTATATTTGCTTTTGCTTTTTGTACTGCAGAAGGAGCTTTGTCAAATCCCATAATTTTAAAATGAGAAGATCTTATTTTTTTTAATAATGAATCTTGTATTGTAAAATACAAATCTTCGTCGTAATCTTTCCAATGCTCAAAAGCAAAAAGCTTTCTGTTTATATTGGCTGGTATGTTATTGGCAATCATTGCTGCTTCTATTAAAATAGTACCAGAACCACACATTGGATCTATAAAATTCTCATCTCCGGTATAACCAGAAAGTAACACCATTCCTGCTGCTAAAACTTCGTTAATTGGTGCAATATTGGTTGCAGTTCTGTAGCCTCTTTTGTGCAAAGAGTCTCCAGAAGAATCTAAAGAAACGGTTAACCAGTCTTTTTGAATATGAACGTGTACTTTAACATCTGGGTATTTTAAGTCTACGTTTGGTCTTTTATGATATTTGTGTCTAAAATAATCTGCAATAGCATCTTTAGATTTTAAAGAAATATAATGCGAATTGGTGGTAAAATTTTTAGAGTTTACCACAGCGCCAATAGCAAAAGTACCGTCTGCATCTAAATAGTTTTCCCATTTTATTTTCTGAATTGCTTCATATAAATCTTCTTCGTCGTAAATTTTACAAACTTTTATTGGTTTTAAAATACGTACTGCAGTTCTAAGAGCAATATTGGCTTTGTACATAAAGCCTTTGTCTCCTCTAAAAGAAACACTTCTTACAGATTCTTTTACATCTTGCGCACCTAATTTTTTTAATTCGTCTGCTAAAACACCTTCTAATCCAAAAAGGGTTGTTGCTGTCATTTTAAAATCTCTATCCATACTCATAAAATTGACCACAAAAATACATTTTATTAATAGGATTTATAGTAATTTAAAATTTCATTTTTAGAAACGTAAGAATTAGTTACTTTTGCCGACATAAAACCTATTTGATTTTTTTAGTTAGAAAAACTAAAGAATAAACATTTTAATTTTGCACACATTTTATGAAGGATACAAAAGATTGGTTTACAGATTGGTTTAATACCTCTTATTATCATACATTATATAAAAGTAGAAATGACGAGGATGCGCAGTTGTTTATGAAAAACATTACTGCTTTTTTAAAATTACCTACTACAGCGCATATTTTAGATTTACCTTGTGGTAAAGGGCGTCATTCTGTATTTTTAAATTCTTTAGGCTACAAGGTAACTGGTGTAGATTTAGCTGCCAATAGTATAGATATTGCCAAAGAATTTGAAAATGATACTTTAGAATTTGGTGTACAAGATATGAGAGCTCCTATTGATATAAAATATGATGCTATTTTTAATTTGTTTACTAGTTTTGGGTATTTTGATGATGATAATGAAGATATTTTAATACTAAAAAACGTTAAAGAGGGCCTAAAAGAACAGGGTGTTTTTGTTTTTGATTTTTTAAATGCAGAAAGAGTAAAATTAAATTTAGTTGCTAAAGAAACTAAGACTGTAGATAACATTACTTTTAATATTGAAAGAGAAATTAAAGACGGTTTTATTTTTAAACACATTGCTTTTTTTGCTGATGGTAAAAACCATGCATATACAGAAAAGGTAAAATATTTAGATATTGATAAAATGACGGATTATTTTAAAACAGCTGGTTTTACAATAACAGATACTTTTGGCGATTATCATTTAAATAGTTACAACGCTCCTACCTCTGATCGTTTAATATTAGTGGCTAAAAAATAATGAGTTACCTACTTTTAATAGCGTCTGTTTTTATTGGAGCTTTGTTAGTTTTTGTTTTAAAACCTAACCAAAAAATAGTGCGTTTATTATTAGCTTTTAGTGGTGCATACTTACTTTCTGTTACTATATTACATTTGTTGCCAGAAGTTTATACAACTACTACTGCTTATAAAAAAGTAGGGATATTTATATTAATAGGTATTATTTTACAGTCTGTTTTAGAGTCTTTTTCTAAAGGTGCAGAACACGGACACATTCACATTCATGCAAACGGAAAGCAATTTCCTTCGCTTTTATTTTTTAGTTTATGCATTCATGCATTTTCTGAAGGATTACCAATACATGATAGCCATTGTAACTTACTTTGGGCAATTGTTGTTCATAAAATACCTATTGCTATTGTATTAACTACTTTTTTAATGCAAACCAATTATGCTAAAAAAACAATTGTGTTTTTCTTAGTTTCTTTTGCTTTAATGAGTCCTTTAGGAATGTTTTTAGCGAATAAAATTCAGTTTTTTACTACTTATTTTGTAGAAATTACAGCTTTAATTATTGGTGTTTTCTTGCATATTTCTACCATCATTCTTTTTGAGAGTACAGAAAATCATACATTTAATTTACAAAAGTTTATTGCAATATTAATTGGTATACTTTTAACTGTGTTTACTTTGTAAATTTTTCTTAAATTTATTATTGCTAATATACCTACTTATAGGTAGTTATTATAACGTCTTTTAATCTATTTTAGCTATATTAATAATCCAAAATAAGTAAACTTATGGCAACTAAAAACCAAGAAGCATCTAGTAATAATAATTTGGTGCGAAAAAAAATTGTAATTAGAACAACTGGTACTAACAGTCCTTTAAAAAAAGGGAAACATTTTTTAAACCCTTGTATAGCAAAAAGTTTTAAAGACATAAAAAAAGAATTAGAGTTAACTTTTTTTATAAATGGAAAAATAAATAAATCAGATTGTACAATTCAAAATTTTAAATTTAATCCTAAAAAAAATACTTTTTATTTAACTATCAATTTAAATAACGTTTTAAAAAGAACTAAAAAAGTAAGTTTATTAACACTAGCCATAAATGAAGATACAATTTCTACGGTAACAGATAAAACAGATAAAGAATTTGCCCCTGTAAATTTTAATAGATTTATTGGTAATTTAGATGGTAAAAATACCTTGAAAATAAAAGTAAAAACTTCTAATGTTAAATTTTTAGAAGAAAGAACAGGAAGAGCTGTGACCTCAAATGATGAAGATGAAGATTTTCCTTTTATCAGTTAATTTTAATAATGTCTAAAATTAAACTAATTATCATTTGTGTTGCTTTAATATTAAATGTTAATATATATGCATATAATGTTATAAATACTGAGTTTAGTTCCCTAAAAAAAGATAACTTAACTGACTATACCTTTTTAATTAAAAGGTTTAAAAAAAGTTATAAAAAAAATCCTAATGATGCAATAAAAATATTATGGACAATCAAAAATAATAATTTAAGTGATTATAATAATATCGATTTAAATTATAAACTAGGTCATGTAAATTATAAATTAAAAAGAAATGACTCAGCTGTTTATTATTTAAAAAAATCTGAAAAATTAAATTTTAATCTACCTTCATTAGACTCTTTATTACTAGCTAAAACTTATTACAGGCTTTCTTATGTTTATGGTAAATTATCTCAAGATAAACTTTACTATTTATATCTAAAAAAAGCAACTCTTTTATATGTTAAATTAAATGATAAAAAAAAGCTGTTGTATCTTTATAACCGTTTAGGAAACTACTTTTCGGCATTCATAGGTAAAGATACTATAAGTCTAGATTCATCTTTATTTTACTATAGAAAAGGGTTAAAAATAAAATTAGCACATAATATTAAAGGAAGTATTTATCATAATATAGGAGCAGTATATCTAGGTAATAAAATAGATATTGACTCTGCTAATTATTATTTTAATAAATCTTTAAAATACAAATTATCTAAAACAACAACATCTACATTATACTTTAATAAAGCTATTATAGCTAAAGACAATAATAAAATAGATAGTTGTATTTTTTATTATAATAAATCTCTTAGCATTGCAAAAAAAATAAAAAACACACAATTGCAATCTTTTATTTACGAAGATTTAGCTACTATTAATGAGAGTCTAGGAAAAGAAAAATTGGCTCTAGATTACTATAAAAAATTTTTAATATTAAGAGATTCTTTAAAAGATATAAAAATTTTAGAAAGGGTAAATGATATTGAAATTAAATATAAAACGGAAAAAAAAGAAAAAGAAAATTTAGAACTCAAGCAACAAAATATAGAAATAGAATCTAAAAGAC
This sequence comes from uncultured Polaribacter sp., assembly GCA_937936695.1. Classification (GTDB taxonomy): domain Bacteria; phylum Bacteroidota; class Bacteroidia; order Flavobacteriales; family Flavobacteriaceae; genus Polaribacter. Next base: position 10,093 of record CALHCK010000017.1, on the reverse strand, counting down.
AACAAAATAGAAATTATTTAATTGCCGTTATTTTAGTTATTATTTTATTTTCTATAATTGCTTTTTTAAGTCTTAAAAATTCTAGAAAAAAAAGAAAATTAGCAGAGCAGGAAAAAGAAATAGAGCAACAAAAAAACATTACTTTTTTAAAAGAGCAAGAGTTAACTATAATTAACGCTATGGTTAATGGTCAGGAAAAAGAGCGAAAAAGAATTTCTGAAGATTTACACGATAATTTAGGTGCAGTTTTAGCTACTTTAAAATTACATTTTGAAAATTTAAAATTTAATAAAAATAAGAAAAAAATAGATCAAGAAGTTTTATTTAATAAAACAGAAAAACTAATAGATGAGGCATATTTAAAAGTACGTAGAATAGCTCATGCAAAAAACTCTGGTGTAATAGCAAATCAAGGTTTATTAACAGCCATACAAATAATGGCAGATAAGATTTCTTTAGCAGATAAAATTAAAATAGAAGTTATTGATTATGGACTAGATAAACGCATAGAAAACAATAAAGAAATAAGTGTTTTTAGAATAATTCAAGAACTAATTACTAATACTATTAAACATTCAAAAGCAACAAACGCTACTATTAATTTATCTTTATATGATGACAATTTAAATATTATTGTAGAGGATAATGGTATCGGTTTTAATATTGACAAAATTAATTTTAATAATAGTATGGGAATTGGCTCTATAAAAACAAGAGTTAATCATTTAGAAGGAAATTTGGTAATAGATACCACCCCGGGTAAAGGTTGTTCTGTTATGATAAATATACCCGTTTAAATATAAATAATATTAAATTATAAAAATTATGATTACTATAATTATAGCAGAAGACCACCAAATGTTAATAGATGGTATACAATCTTTTTTTATGTATGATGAAGATATTAATATTATTGGCACTGTAAATAACGGAGCAGACTTAGTTAACTTAGTAACACTAAAACAGCCTAAATTAGTAATTACAGATATAAGAATGCCTATAATGGATGGTATAAAGGCTACTAAAATAATTAAAAAAAAGCTGCCTCATATTCATGTTTTAGCAATGACAATGTTTGACCAACCAAATGCAATAAAACAAATGATAGATGCAGGTGCTAAAGGATATATTTTAAAAAACTCAGGAATTAAAATGCTTTACAAAGCAATTACATCTGTTGCTAAAGGTGAAACTTTTTTTGATTCGAATGTAGCTTTTAATTTTATGAATAACTATATAGATGATAATATTGCTGTTGGCAAAACAAAAAAAATAGTACTATCTAAAAGAGAAAAGGAAATTTTACATTTAATTTCTGAAGGAAAAACATCTAAAGATATTTCTGAAATATTATTTATAGCAAAAACAACTGTAGATACTCACAGAAAAAATATGATTAAAAAATTAGATTTACCAGCAGGAAATGATCTTATTAAATATGCTATCGAAAAGAAATATCAATTTTAAATATTGATTATAAATGAAGTATCTAATTAATTAGCTACTTCATTTATAAATTTTATACGCATTAAACGCAACTCTTCATCATCGTAATCTCCATCAAACTCATCTAAAGCGTCTTGTATACTATCTGTTTCAGCTTCCATGAAATAGTCATAAATTTCTTCTTGCTGATCTTCATCTAACAAATCATCTAAAGCATAATTAATATCTAATTTTGTTCCAGAAAAAATAATCGCTTCCATCTCTTTAATCAATTCACTTATTTCTAAACCTTTAGATTTAGAAATATCTTCTAAAGGAAGCTTTTTGTCAGTATTCTGAATAATAAAAAGTTTTAAACCAGAATTTAAACCTGTACTTTTTACAATTAAGTCATCTGGCCTAAGTACATCGTTTTCATCTACATAACTTGCTATTAATTTTACAAAATCTTTTCCAAATTTTCTAGATTTCCCCTCTCCTACACCATGTACTTTAGACAATTCTTCTAAACTAATTGGGTATTTAAGCGCCATATCATCTATAGAAGGATCCTGAAAAACGGCAAAAGGCGGTACACCTTGTTTTGTTGCAACCTTTTTACGTAAATCTTTTAATAGTTTTACTAACTTTTCGTCAGATACAGCACTAGAAGATTTTACATTGGTAATTATAGAATTATCATCATCTTCATTGTAAGAATGATCTTCAGTCATAAAAAACGAAGTCGGGTTTTCTATGTATTCTGCACCTTTTGCTGTTAATTTTATAACTCCGTATTGCTCTATTTCTTTTTTAATAAGATTTACAACTAAAACTTGACGGATTAAAGCCATCCAATAAGATGCCGACTTTTCTTTTCCTATTCCAAAAAATGGTTGAAAATGAGTTTTATGAGATGTTAAAAGAGCATTTTCTTTACCAATAATAGTATTTACAATTTCTTTTGCCTTATATTTTTGCAGAGTATCTTTAACTATAGATAAAAGCAATTTTACATCTTCTTTGGCTTCGTGTCTTTTTTTAGGATTTCTAGAGTTATCATCCATATCTGCACCATCACCATTTTTTACATCAAAGTCTTCACCGAAATAATGTAATAAATACTTACGTCTGTTCATAGACGTTTCTGCATACCCTACAACTTCTTGTAACAATGCATGCCCAATTTCTTGCTCTGCAACAGGCTTACTAGCCATAAATTTCTCTAACTTTTCTATGTCTTTATAAGCATAAAAAGCCAAACAATACCCTTCTCCATCATCTCTACCTGCTCTACCTGTTTCTTGGTAGTAACTCTCTAAACTTTTAGGAATATCATGATGAATAACGTAACGAACATCTGGTTTATCTATTCCCATACCAAATGCAATGGTTGCAACTACTACATCACAATCTTCCATTAAAAACATATCTTGGTGTTTAGCACGTGTTTTAGCATCTAAACCCGCATGATATGGTACTGCATTAATACCATTTACTTGTAAAACTTGCGCTATTTCTTCTACTTTTTTACGACTTAAACAATAAATAATACCAGACTTACCGTTTCTTTGCTTAACAAACCTGATAATATCTTTTTCTACTTCTTTTGTTTTAGGTCTTACCTCATAAAATAAATTAGGTCTGTTAAAAGAGGCTTTAAATCTATTGGCATCTACAATACCTAATGTTTTTAAAATATCTTCTTGAACCTTTTCTGTAGCAGTAGCCGTTAAGCATATTACAGGTACATTATCTATGGCTTTTATAATATGTTTTAAGTTTCTATATTCAGGCCTAAAGTCATGTCCCCATTCAGAAATACAGTGCGCCTCATCTATTGCTACAAAAGATATTTTTTGAGTCCTTAAAAAAGCAACATATTCTTCTTTAATTAAAGATTCTGGTGCCACATATAATAATTTTGTGATACCGTTAGTAATATCTTCTTTAACCTGACTAACTTCTGTTTTATTTAAAGAGGAGTTTAAAACATGTGCAACACCATTATTCTCAGAAATACCTCTAATTGCATCTACCTGATTTTTCATTAAAGCAATTAGTGGAGACACCACAATAGCTGTACCCTCTTGCATTAATGCTGGTAATTGATAACAAAGAGATTTACCCCCACCTGTTGGCATTATCACAAAAGTATTATTACCACTAACAATACTTTTTACTACTTCTTCTTGTAATCCTTTAAATTTATTAAAACCAAAGAATTTTTTAAGAGGACTGTATAAATCCATATCTATTATTCGTTTAACTTTAAAAACTAATCACAAACCTACCAATATATTTGTTCTAACTATTTTTTGTAGTAAATTTGCTTGTTTCCCAATATAAATATATAACTTTTTTTTATTCTGATAACACACAAAGTAGTGAAAAAATCAAACACAATTATAAATGTAGCTAAAGAAGCTATTATAACAGAGAGTACTGCTATTGCTAATTTAGTAAACTACATTGATGTTGATTTTGAAAAGGCTGTGGAGTTTATATTTAATAGTACTGGTAGAGTAATTGTTACTGGTATTGGTAAAAGTGCAAATATTGCTAACAAAATTGTAGCAACATTAAACTCTACAGGTACACCTGCTGTTTTTATGCATGCTGCAGATGCTATTCATGGAGATTTAGGAAATGTACAAAAGGAAGATGTTGTTATTTGTATTTCTAAAAGTGGAAACACTCCTGAAATAAAAGTTTTAATACCATTAATTAAAAAGTTTGGTAATACAATTATTGCAATTACTGGTAATGTAAATTCTTATTTAGGTACTCATGCTAATTTTACTCTAAATACTTTTGTGAGTAAAGAAGCGTGTCCTAACAATTTAGCCCCTACAACCAGCACAACAGCACAACTTGTAATAGGTGATGCCTTAGCTATTTGTTTATTAAACCTAAGAGGATTTACTAGTAAAGATTTTGCAAAATACCACCCTGGTGGTGCTTTAGGTAAACGTTTGTATTTAAGAGTGTCTGACTTGATTAAAAATAATGCCGTACCTAAAGTAAATAAAGATGATGCTGTTGCAAAAGTTATTTTTGAAATTTCAGAAAAAAGATTAGGAGTTACTGCTGTTATGGATGCAGAAAAACTTATTGGTATTATTACAGATGGAGATGTTAGAAGAATGCTTTCTAAATCTACAGATATTAATTTATTTACTGCAAAAGATATTATGGGGCACTCTCCTAAAACAATAAATAAAGACGCAATGGCTATTGCAGCTTTACAAAAAATGGAAAGTAAAAACATTTCGCAAATTTTAGTCGTAGATAACCAAAATAGTTATGTAGGTGTTGTACATTTACATGATTTAATTAAAGAAGGAATTTTTTAATGGCAGTAGAACAAAAAGAAATGTCTTTTTTAGGACATTTAGAAGAACTAAGATGGCATTTAATTAGAAGTGCCGCAGCAATTTTTATTATAGGAATAGCATTATTTATATTTCAGAAAGAAGTATATGAAAATTTTCTTTTAGCACACAGAAAACCTGACTTTTTAACTTATAGAGTATTTTGCGATTTTTTCACATTTTTAGGTTTAGATAGTGACTTTTGTAATGTAAGTTTTAAAGACAATTTAATTAGTTTAAAACCTACACAGCAATTAATGAACTCTATTTGGTCTTCATTAATTTTAGGAATTGTATTGTCTTTTCCTTATTTGTTATGGGAAGTATGGAGGTTTGTAGCACCAGGATTAACAGAAAAAGAGATTAATAAATCTAGAGGTTTTATTTTTATTGCTTCTTTTTTGTTTTTTTGCGGAATAGCTTTCAGTTTTTATGTAATTGCTCCAATATCTATACATTTTTTGTATAACTACCAAATTACAGATTTAATACAAAATAATTTTACAATGGACTCTCATATTAGTTTAGTTACTAACATGTTACTAGGAGTTTCAGTTCTTTTTGAATTGCCTGTTTTGGTATTCTTTTTAACAAAAATAGGCTTGGTAACCCCTGAGTTTTTAAGAAGATACAGAAAACACTCACTAGTTGTTGTACTTATTCTTGCTGCAATTATTACTCCGCCAGATATAGCGAGTCAGGTTATTGTAGCAATACCAATTTTAATCTTGTATGAAATAAGTATTACAGTATCTAAAATTGTACTTAAAAAGCAACAAAAAAACGAAGAAAAAGGTATAAGAGTTTAAGAAACTTTTAGCACACCTATTTGTTTTATTTAAATATATTTACAAAGTACCCATAATTATAATTGTATAATATGATTTTAAGAGCAGACAATATTCAGAAGATATATGGTAGTAGAAAAGTTGTACAAGGTATTTCTTTACAAGTTCAGCAAGGAGAAATTGTAGGTCTCTTAGGGCCTAATGGTGCCGGAAAAACAACCTCTTTTTACATGATTGTAGGTATGGTAAAACCTAATGGTGGTAAAATATTTTTAGATGATAAAGAAATAACCAACGATGCCATGTACAAACGTGCCGAAAAAGGTATTGGTTACTTAGCACAAGAGGCTTCTGTGTTTAGAAAATTATCTGTTGAAGATAATATTATGTCTGTTTTACAGTTTACAAAACTGTCTAAAAAAGAACAAAAACTAAAGTTAGAATCGTTAATAGAAGAGTTTAATATTGGTCATGTTCGTAAGAATAGAGGAGATTTATTATCTGGAGGAGAAAGACGAAGAACTGAAATTGCTCGTTGTTTAGCATCCGACCCTAATTTTATTTTATTAGACGAACCTTTTGCGGGTGTTGACCCTATTGCGGTAGAAGATATACAAAGTATTGTTGCTCAGTTAAAAAATAAAAACATAGGTATTTTAATTACCGATCATGATGTACAGGCAACATTAGCCATTACAGACAAAACATATTTAATGTATAATGGAGGTATTTTAAAGGAAGGTGTTCCTGAAGAATTAGCCGCAGACGAAATGGTAAGAAAAGTATATTTAGGTCAGGATTTTGAGTTAAAACGAAAAAAGATTTTTTAAAGCGTCACTTTAACTTAAAAATATCTATGTTAATTAAATACTTTTATTAAAAGCATTTAAAACCACTGAAAACAATACATATAACAAAATAATAAAAGGTATTGATGTGTACTGTAAAAATATAATCATCAATACAGAAAATATTAGAAATACATATTTTACCCAATTATTTTTAATTTTAAAATTCTTAAACTTTAGAGAAAACAAATTTATTTCCGCATTCATTATATAAGTTAAAAATAACGTAATAGCTACTAACAAATAAGTGTTAGCAAATAAAACCTGAACAAATTCTGTGTTGTAAGTTACTTTTATAAATGGTAAAAAAACAACAAACAAGCTCATTGCTGGTGTTGGTAAACCAATAAAGGAATTAGATTGCCTTGTATCAATATTAAAATTTGCCAACCTGTAACAAGCACCAAGAGTTAAAATCAATCCTAAAAACGGAATGTAATCTTTTAAAGATGATGCTCCTGAAAAGTCAATAGTACTGTCGTTATTTTTTAATAGATTAAGCATTACAATACCTGGCACTACTCCACTTGTAACCATATCTGCCAAAGAATCTAACTGTTTACCTAACTCTCCTGTAACTTTTAACAAGCGCGCTGCAAATCCATCAAAAAAATCTAAAAAAATACCTAAACACACCCACAAAGCAGCTAATTTATATTCTTGTTGTACTGCAAAAATAGTAGCCAAAGAACCGCAAAAAAGATTTGCTAATGTTATTAAATTAGGAATGTGTTTTGTTAAATTCATTTTATTTTAATTAAGAAGCTAAAATAAGGAAATACTAATTGGGTATTTTTAAATATTCTTAAATTTTATCATATTTGTAATTACTTACTAATTTATGCCTGTAATATCATCGGACTACTCCACTAAATTTCCTTTTACAAACACACATTTTAACACTATATACCGATCTGTATTTGTAAAAGAAAACATGAAATACAACAGAAAAAGAATACCAACATTTGATGCTGATTTTATTGATTTAGATTTTTGTACAGTTGGTTCTAATACAATAGCTTTATTAATTCATGGTTTAGAAGGGAGTTCTAAATCTGGTTACATGACAACCACTGCAAAACACTTAAATTCATTAGATTTAGATACCGCTTTGTTTAATTTAAGAGGATGTTCTGGTGAAGATAACAAATTATTAGGTAGCTACCACAGTGGAAAAACTGACGATGTAGCGTGGATAATTAATTATTTGACAAAAAATTACACCTATAAAAATATTATTTTAATAGGTTTTAGTTTAGGTGGTAATTTAGTATTAAAATATTTAGGAGAACAAGCAAACACCACAAACGCTAAGATAAAAGGTGCAATTACTATTTCTGTTCCTGTTGATATTGATTCATCTGAAAGAGAAATGGAAAAGTCTAAAAATAAGATATATACAAGAAGGTTTTTAAAAACGATGAAAAGTAAAGTCTTAAATAAAGCAGAAAAATTCCCTGATTATTCACCAAACAAACAATTGTTAAATAACGTAAAATTATTAAAAGATATAGAAAACTTATACACGGTACCTGTTTTTGGCTTTAAAAACCCAGAAGATTATTGGAAAAAAGCAAGTTCTAAACCTATTTTAAAACAAATATCAATACCTACATTAATTATTAATGCTTTAGACGATCCTTTTTTGGGTACTGAATGCTATCCTTATAAAATAGCAGAAAATTCTGATTTTATATTTTTAGAAACTCCAAAATATGGTGGGCATGTAGGCTTTTTAACATCATTTAAAACTACTAAAAACAATTGGTTACCAAAGAGAATAGAAAAATTTATATCAGAAAAAATTCATATTAACACCATTTAAACAATATCTTTAAAAAACTACTGTTATTTTAGTATCTTTTAAGATATTTGTTATTTATAATTTAAGCCTTTTGAAACATAAACTATTTTTTTTCTTAGTATTTGCACCACTACTAATAACAGCACAAGCGTTTAGAAATTTTTCTAATGAATTTTTAAATATTGGTGTAGACGCGGCAGGACTAGGAATGAGCAGAAGTGTAGTTGCAACTACCAACGATGTAAATGCTATTTATTGGAACCCTGCTGGTTTGGTAGGTATAAAAGATACTCAAGGTACTTTAATGCACGCATCTTATTTTGCAGGAATTGCTAATTTTAATCATGCGGCATTTGCAAAACCTATTGATGAAAAAAGTGCTTTTGGAGTTTCTTTAATAAGGTTTGGGGTTGATGATATTTTAAACACTACAGAATTAATAGACAGCCAAGGAAATATTAATTTTAATAGAATTAGTCTTTTTTCTTCTGTAGATTATGCGTTTAACGTGGCTTATGCTAAACAACTTGCTTTTAAAAATTTAAAATTTGGAGCCAATGCAAAAGTAATACGAAGAATTATAGGTGATTTTGCTTCGGCATGGGGAGTTGGTTTTGATGCTGGTTTACAATTAGATTATAAAAGTTTTAAATTTGGTTTAATGGCCAGAGATATAACTACTACTTTTAATACTTGGTCTGTAAACGAAACAGAATTTAATAAAATTAGAGATGCTATTCCTGGACAAAATCAAGAATTGCCAGAAACAACAGAATTAACAAGACCGTCTGTTCAGTTTGGAGTTGCTAAAAACTGGGATTTAGGAAATAAACTAAATCTTTTAACAGAGTTAGATGCTAATGTAAGGTTTACAGAAACAAATGATATTCTTTCATCTAGTTCGGCTAGTTTAGATCCTGCTTTAGGTTTTCAATTAGATTATGATAAAATTGCTTATTTAAGAGCTGGTATTGGTAATTTTCAAACCACCACAGAATTTGATAATTCAGAATCTCTGTCTGTACAACCTAATTTTGGAGTTGGCTTTAAATTTAAAGGTATAAAAATAGATTACGCTTTAACAAACATTGGAAGCGTTGGTAACGCTTTGTTTTCTAATGTTTTTTCAGTTTTAGTTGATTATAGTTTTTTTAGAAAATAATTTTTCATGAAAAGAAAACATTTTTTCACACTCCTACTCCTTTCTTTTTTTACATTTTATACAAATGCGCAAATTAACTTATCTGTTTATTCAGAAATAAGTATTGTTACTGCAGGACCAGGAGAAGAATTATATGAAGCATTTGGACACTCGGCAATACGTATTAAAGATCCTGTTTTAAATATTGATTTAATTTATAATTATGGAATATTTGATTTTAATCAGCCAAATTTTTACGCCAACTTTACAAAAGGAAAACTTCTTTACCAACTAGGTAGGTATAGATTTAAATACTTTTTAGAAAGCTATAAAAGACAAAATCGTTGGGTAAAAGAACAAGTTTTAAATTTAACGCAAGAACAAAAACAACGTTATTTCTTAGTACTTGAAGAAAATGCGCTTCCTGAAAATAAAAATTATTATTACGATCCTTATTTTAATAATTGCTCTACAAAACTAAGAGACATAACAGAAGATATTTTAGCTGAAAAGGTTAGTTTTAAATATCCTGAATCTGGACAGACTTTTAGAAAGTTAATGAACAAAGAAATTCCTTGGAATACCTGGGGAAGTTTTGGAATTAATTTTGCGCTTGGTAATATATTAGATTCTTCTATTTTACCTAAGCAATATTTGTATTTACCCGATTATTTATACACTACGTTAAAACAATCTACATTATTTTCAAAAAA
>CALHCK010000016.1 GCA_937936695.1 uncultured Polaribacter sp. | reverse complement strand
TGAGATTCTCTAAAGAAACTACTACTACCTAAATTAACAGAAGCCCCAAAATTAGAATTCGGGCTTGCTTTAGAATCTTGAGTATGATTCCATCTTAAGTTAAAATTGTTAGACCTACTAAAGTTAGAGAATCCTCTTATTCCGTTTAAGTTATTCTCAAAACTTAAATTAAAAGAACCTCCAAATCTATATCTTTTTTTGTAGTTAGAGTTTATTCTTAATCCCCAACTACCATTAGAGTATGCATCACCTCTTAAAGACAAATCTACATAATCATTAATTGCAAAATAATACCCTCCGTTTTGTAAACCAATACCACGGCTACTACTTCCTGTATCAAAAGCAGGAATTAAAAAACCAGAAACACTTTCTTCTGTTAAAGGGAAATATGCAAACGGAATAAACAAAGGAGTAGGTACATCTGCTAAAACTAAATTACTAGTACCTACAATTATTTTTTTACCAGGTACTAATTTTGCTTTGTCTGTTGCTATATAATAATCTGGTATTTTTTTCTCTGAAGTAGTAAATCTAATTTTACGAACGTATACTGTAGAATCGTTAACCCTTTTGGTTTTTTCACCGTAGGTAAACATTTCACCTTGTTTGGTTTTTAAACCATAAATAATAGCACGTTCACTTTTAAAGTTATATATAATAGAATCTTGTTCAGATTCTTCGCTACCTTGTTTAAAAACAGGACGCTGAACATAGCCAGTGCTATCTTTTATTCCTTTAGCAAAAACAACATTTTTTTTATAATCAACAATAATAATACCCGCCTTTAAATCTATGTCAGTGTACGTAACATGAGCCTCATTATATAAAGTAACGGTTTTGTCTTTGGCATTTTGTATTGTATAGTCTTTGGCAACGTGTTTTATAACGTCTTCTATAGATTCTTTTGGTTTTACAGAATCAATGGCTGTAGTATCTGTTTTTTTTAAAAGTAAAGAGTCTTTAGATGAGGTAATTAAAGTATCTTTTTTAATTGCAGGAATAATAGTTTTAGTATTCGATTTTATATCCTGACTAAAGCCTGTTTGTATAAAAAAGGCACAGTAAAATAAAAGAAGATATGATAGGTTTGTTTGCAATGCTTTAAATACTATTTTTGTATTTTATTAAAAATGGCTCAATATTTGGATAACCAAATTAACGAAGCCAAAATTAGTTAAATTTATTGATGCGATTTCAACAAAAACACAATTTTAATGCCAAATCAGGAAATTTTTTTCTTTTTCTGATATTAATTATAACTTTAACAAGTACTACATCAATATTTTCGCAGAAAAAATATGTAGTTGTTATTGATGCAGGACATGGTGGAAAAGATCCTGGGAACTTAGGAAATGGTTTTGTAGAAAAGCATATTGCATTAAAAGTAGCTTTGGCTGTAGGGGAAAAAATAACTAATAGTACAGATGTAAAAGTTATATATACAAGAACAAAAGATACATATCCGCCTTTATGGAAAAGAGGTGAAATAGCAAATACCTCTAAAGCAGATTTGTTTGTATCTATACATTGCGATTCTCATACAAATAATGCTTACGGTGCAGGAACTTTTGTTTTAGGGCTTAGAGGAAATAAAAAAAACCTAGAAATAGCTAAAAGAGAAAATGCCTCTATTTTGTTAGAAGAAAATTATCAAGAACGTTATAAAGGTTTTGATGAAAATTCAGTAGAATCTGTTATAGGGTTATCATTATTACAAGAAGAAAATTTAGATAAAAGTTTAGAAATAGCTAGTTTAATTCAAAATAACTTTGTTAGCATTAAAAGAAATGATAGGAAGGTAAAACAAGATAATTTTCAAGTTTTACGAGAAACTATTATGCCTAGTGTTTTGGTAGAATTAGGTTTTTTAACCAATAAAATAGAAGGTCGCTATTTAAATTCTACAAAAGGACAAACACAAATGGCAACGGCAATAGCAGAAGCTATTTTAAAGTATATTAATAATTTAAAGATAAACACAATTGTTGCTACAACAGATACAGTAACTCCTTTAAATATAACTGAAACTGTAATAGATTATAAAATACAAATAGCTTCTAGTAAAAAGAAACTAGCAACAAAGTCGTATAATTTTAGAGGTTTGAAAGGAGTACATAGACAATTAGTAAAACCCTATTACAAGTACTATTTTGGGCAAACCAATGACTACGAAAAAGTAAAAGGTTTTTTAAAATTAGTAAAATCTAGAGGTTATAAATCTGCGTTTATAGTTGCTTTTAAGAATGGCGAGAAAATATCTGTGAACGATGCTATTAAAATGCAGTAGTTTTAATGCCTACTCCCAAAAATTATTAGTAATATTGTTGTTAAATTTATACACATGTCTAGAGAGTTAAAAACAGGAATTGTTGCTGTATTTGCAATAGCTGTATTTATATGGGGTTACAATTTTTTAAAAGGGCAAAATTTATTTGGAGGTAATACTCGCTACTATAAAGTAGAGTATAGCAATGTAGGAGGCTTAAGTGAGTCTAGTATTGTTACCATTAACGGACTGAAAGTAGGTAAAGTTTTAGAAATACAATTTAACGAAGATCCTGAAAAAAAAGGAGAACTAGTTGTTATGTTTTCTGTAGACAAAGATTTTAAATTTTCTAAAAAAAGTATTGTTAAAATATATTCTCCAAGTCCTCTTGGTGGTTCTAATTTGGCTATTATACCAAGTTTTGAAGGAGAAGAAGCAGTATCTAAAGATTATTTACAAGGCGAAACAGAATCTAGTTTATTTACATCTTTAGGAGAGCGTTTAGATCCTATACAATCTAAATTAGAGCATGTTATTGTTAATGCAGATTCGTTATTTCGAAAATTTAATAGTATATTAGATAAAAATACAGAAAATAACATAAAACAATCTTTAGCAACTTTAGAGCATACGTTAAAAGAAGTAGATAAGACAATGTTATCTGTTAACGGACTTATAAACAGTTCTTCTAACAACTTAAAAGAAAGCATTAAAAACACAAAGTTAATAACAGATAACTTTGTGAAAGTATCTGATACTTTAGCAAACGTTAACATAGGTAATATTGTAAATAAAACAGAAACAACTTTAAATTCTGTAAACTCTTTATTAAGTGGTATTAATACAGGTAAAGGTACTTTAGGTAAGTTGGTAACAGACGATGCTATGTATAACAACTTAACATCTATGTCTAAAGAATTAGAAGAATTATTAAGAGAAATGAAATTACATCCAAAAAGATTTGTGCATTTCTCTTTGTTTGGTAAAAAAGCAGCGCCTTATAAACCAAACAAAGCAAATTAATACATCATAAAAAATATTTTTTAGTACTATGCAGCACTACATACCAAACATATTATTTGCCATAGCGTTAATACTCGGAATCGGATTTTTTGTAATAAACATTCGTAAACTGTTTAGAAATATTAAATTAGGTAAAGATGTTAATAGAACAGATAACAAAAAAGAGCGTCTTAAAAATATGATGATGATTGCTTTTGGGCAATCTAAAATGGTAAAAAGACCACTTTCTGGTTTCTTACATATTATTGTATATGCAGGTTTTTTAATAATAAATATTGAAGTTTTAGAAATTATTATTGATGGGTTGTTTGGTACTCACAGAATTTTTAAAGGAATTATTAATGAAAATGTTTACGGATTTTTAATAGGTACTTTTGAGGTTTTGGCACTTTTAGTATTTGTAGCAATTACAATTTTTTGGTTACGAAGAAACATTTCAAATATCAAACGTTTTTTAAGTAAAGAAATGAAAGGATGGCCTAAAAGTGATGGGAATAATATTCTTTATTTTGAATTAATTTTAATGACCCTTTTCTTGGTGATGAATGCTACCGATGTAAGCTTTCAGCAAGCAGGAATAGGAAATCCTATTAGTCAATTTTTAGCACCTTTTTTTAATGACTACTCTCCAGAAGCTTTGCATACTATTGAAAGAACTGCGTGGTGGTTACATATTTTAGGAATTTTAGTTTTCTTAAACTATTTATACTATTCTAAACATTTACACATTTTATTAGCTTTTCCTAATACTTATTTTGCAAATTTAAACCCTAAAGGGCAGTTTACTAATTTAGATTCTGTTACTAAAGAGGTAAAATTAATGATGGATCCTGACGCAGATCCTTATGCAATGCCAGAAGAAGGAGCAGAAGAAGCTGTGCCAGAAAAATTTGGAGCAAGTGATGTTGCCGATTTAAATTGGGTACAACTATTAAATGCATACACCTGTACAGAGTGTGGTAGATGTACATCATCTTGTCCTGCTAATTTAACAGGTAAAGAGCTATCACCTAGAAAAATAATGATGGATACTAGGGATCGTTTAGAAGAGGTAGGTAGAAATATGGATGCCAATAAAGGTATTTTTGTAGATGATGGTAAACAATTGCTAAACGATTACATTAAACCAGAAGAACTATGGGCATGCACAAGTTGTAATGCTTGTGTAGAAGAGTGTCCTGTAAATATAGATCCGTTGTCTATAATTACAGATATGAGAAGATATTTGGTTATGGAAGAAAGTGCTGCTCCACAAGAATTAAATATGATGATGACGAATGTTGAAAATAATGGAGCTCCTTGGCAATACAACCAACAAGACAGATTAAATTGGGCTAACGAAGAATAAAAATATGTATATTTTATCAAAAACGAAGAATCTGATTCTGAAAACGGTTACTATATTTCTTTTGTTAGTAGTTGTTAAAAGTTATTCTCAAACTAAAGAGTTAGATTTAATAGCAAAGCAGCTATTTGTTGATATGAATAATAGAGATTTTGATGCTATTGTAGAAGCAACATATCCAAAAGTATTTGAAACCGTCTCTAAAGAACAAATGAAAGTTTTTATTAAATCTGTTTTTGAAGGGAATGACCAAATGTCAATTGAAATTCCAAAAATGATACCTGACTATAAATTGTCTAAAGTTTTTAAAGAAAGCAAAGATAATTTAGAGTACGCATTTATATCTTATGATATGAAAATGAAGATGACATTTAATGGTTTAGAGTTTGATGATGAAAAGAAAAAAATGATGACCGGAATTATGAAAGCTAAAGGAATGAATGTGAAATTTAGCTCTAATAATTCTATGGATGTTTTGATGAAAGACAGAGTTACAATACTTTTAAGAGATGATTTAACAAATAATAAATGGAAAATGATGAATTACGATCCAGATTCTCCATTGTTTTATCAAACAACTCCGGCTGTTTTAATAGAAGCAGGTAAAAAATACAAACAAAATTTACTTTTAGAAAGTAAAAAAGATAGCGAATAATAAAACTAAAATTATGAATGTACCAACAATGGCAGACTTAATGGCTCAGGGCAAGCAACCAGAAGTATTATTTTGGGTTGGTGCTGCAGGGAGTTATGATGATAGAGCTAAAAAAATATCGAGAGCTTTTGTAAAAATATTACATCAAGCAAATGTAAATTTTGCTGTTTTAGGTACCGAAGAAAGTTCTACAGGAGACGCAGCAAAACGAGCAGGAAACGAATTTTTGTTTCAAATGCAAGCAATGATGAATATTGAAGTTTTAAATGGTTACGAAGTAAAAACAATAGTAACATGTGATCCTCATTCTTTTAATACTTTAAAAAATGAATATCCTGGTTTGGGTGGTGTATATAAAGTATATCATCACACACAATTTATACAAAAGTTAATTGCAGACGGACGCTTAAATATAGATGCTACAACCTTAAAAGGTAAAAAGGTAACTTTTCATGATCCATGTTATTTGGGTAGAGCAAATGAGGTTTACGAATCACCTAGAGATTTAATTAGAAGACTTGGGGTAAGTTTAACAGAAATGAAACGCAGCAAGTCATCTGCATTGTGTTGCGGAGCAGGTGGTGCGCAAATGTTTAAAGATGCCGAAAAAGGGGATAAAGAAATTAATGTTTTAAGAACAGAAGATGCTTTAGCTACTAAGCCTAATATAATTGCAACTGGTTGCCCGTATTGTAATACTATGATGACCGACGGAATTAAATTTAAAGAAAAAGAGAAAGAAGTTATCGTAAAAGATATCGCAGAGTTAATTGCAGAAGCTAATAATTTATAGATATGAAAGTAATACTACCATTTTTAGTCTTTTTAGTTGTATTTATTTCTTGTGATAATAAGAAAAAAGAAGTTTTAAAAGTTGACGAAATTATCCAAAATGACTCGATTTTTAAAGAAGCACCAGGTACTCAATTTTCTCATGAAGAAGAAATAGAAGAAGTACATGATTATGAAAAGCATGAAATAATTTTTACAGTTCAGATAGCAGCTTTACAAAAAGAAAATTCGCAATTAGAAAATTACCAAGATGTAAAAGTATATCATGAAAACGGGTATGTAAAATATAGAATGGGAGCTTTTTACAATTATGAAGACGCTTTTAATCAGAAGAAAAACATAAGGGATATTTTTCCGGGGGCTTTTATTCAAGCTTTAAAAGATAACACACCAATATCTATTGAAGAAGCTTTAAATAAAGAGTAGCTTTTTAATATGATAAAAAACTACATAAAAGCTGCCCGCTTAAGAACCTTACCGTTATCTATTTCTGGTATTATTATTGGTGCTATTTTAGGATTTCAAAAAACACAAAACACCTTATTAACAGGTGTTTCTTCTATATTAGAATCTTCTATTTTTTGGTTAGCAATTGCCACAACAATTGGTTTTCAGGTGCTGTCTAATTTTGCAAACGATTATGGAGACGGTGTAAAAGGTTCTGATAAAAATAGGAAAGGAGAAGCTCGTATGGTATCCTCAGGGGCAATAACACCTAAACAAATGAAAACAGCAATGATAGTTACAGCTGTTATTACTTTGGTAATTGCATTGTTATTAATCTATGTGTCTTTTGGTGCTGAAAATTTTGGATATTCTATTTTATTTTTTGGTTTAGGTATTGCTTCTATAACGGCAGCTATAAAATACACTGTAGGAAATTCTGCATACGGTTATAGCGGATTTGGAGATCTTTTTGTTTTTCTTTTTTTTGGTCTTTTAAGTGTAGTAGGTAGTTATTTTTTATATACACAACAACTAGATTTTTTTATCTTTTTACCTGCAATATCTGTTGGGTTGTTAAGTACTGCTGTTTTAAATTTAAACAATTTAAGAGACAGAGAAGAAGATAAAAAGAATAGTAAAAATACTTTAGTAGTTAAATTAGGAAATGATAATGCTAAAAAATATCATTATTTTTTAATAATAGGAGCTTTATTTTTTGCAGTTGCATATGTGTGTTTTCATTATAAAACTATATATCAGTTTATTTTTTTAATGGCATTTGTTCCGCTTTTTAAAAATTTAAAAACAGTAAGTTCTAATAAAATACCAGAAGAATTAGATAGCGAATTAAAAAAAGTAGCATTAAGTACTTTTTTATTTGCAATTCTTTTTGGTATTGCAAATACATTTTTTTAATAGTTAGATGAAAACAATAAAAATAATTTTAGGTATTATTAGTGTTTTAGTACTTAGTTTTTTTGCAATAGGTATTATTGTAAATGAAACAGTGTATACAACAGAAATATCTGTAGATGTACCTTTAGAAACAGTGTTTACAGAATTTAATAAATCGGAGAACGCTGTTAAATGGATTCCTGAAATAAAAAAGATAGAAGTAGTTACACAAACTCCAGAAAAAAAAGGAACGGTTAACAAAATTGTTTTAGATGCTAATGGGCAAGAGATTACTATGACAGAAAAAGTATTGGCATATGTACCTAACAAAAAGGTAATATTGTTTTATGATGCTGAAAACATGCTAAAAAAAAATGAATATCTTTTTTCTGAAAATAATGGTAAAACAACTATAACTTTAAATGCAAGTTGCCAGAGCGAATCTTATATAATGGCATGTATGTTTCCTTTTTTTAAAGGTACGTTTAAAGCACAAGATCAAAAATATTTAAATAATTTTAAAGAGTTTGTGGCTAACAAATAAACAATTTATCTAAAAATATACGTTACATTGATAAAAGCTACTTATAAAAAATACATTCTTAATTTTAAAAATCCTAGTGGAACTTCAAGAGGGGTTTTAAGAACAAAAGAAACTTGGTTTATTGTTTTAAAAGATAATGATAAAACAGGAATTGGAGAAACAGGTTTGTTTAGAGGTTTAAGTATAGATGATGTTACAAATTATGAAGAAAAATTAGCTTGGGCATGTGCAAACATCTATAAAGGATTAGAGTTTTTATTAAAAGAATTATATAACTTTCCGTCTATACAATTTGGATTAGAGCAAGCTTTTTTATCTTTAAAGAGTAGCAATCAATTTTTATTATTTCCTTCAGAATTTACAAAAGGAAATGAAGCTATTTCTATAAATGGTTTAATATGGATGGGAGAAAAGTCATTTATGAAAAATCAAATAAAAGAAAAGTTAAAAACTGGTTTTTCATGTATAAAAATGAAAATAGGAGCAATAGATTTTGATGCTGAAATTGATTTATTAAAAACCATTAGAAAAGAGTTTTCATCAGAAGAAATTGAATTAAGGGTAGATGCCAACGGGGCATTTTCTATTGATGATGCTTTAGAAAAAATAAAACGTTTATCAGAATTAGAAATTCATTCTATAGAGCAACCTATAAAACAAGGACAATTACAAGAAATGGCAAATTTGTGTGCTAAAACACCAATGCCAATTGCTTTAGATGAAGAGTTGATAGGTGTTTTTTCATCAGACAAAAAACAAGAAATAATAAATACAATTAATCCGCAATATATTATTTTAAAACCTAGTTTAGTAGGTGGTTTTAATGGAAGTAAAGAATGGGTTGATATTGCTACGGACAATAACATTGGTTGGTGGATTACTTCTGCTTTAGAAAGCAATATTGGTTTAAATGCAATCGCTCAGTTTACTTACAATTTAAAAAGTAAGTTGCCACAAGGTTTAGGTACCGGAGGTTTGTTTACTAATAATTTTACAAGTCCGTTAACAGTTAGTAAAGGAAGTTTACAATATCATCCAGAAAAAAAATGGAATTTTAATTTATAAGATGAATTTTATACAACAAGCATACAAAGGTAAAAACAATTGGTACCATTGGGTAGTTACCATAATTCTAATATTTATTGGTTGGCAAGTAGTAGGAGTATTACCAATAACACTTGTAGCTTTTAAACAAACTGGTAATCTAGGAGCTTTTATAGAAGCTGCAGAAAGCAATTTTATGAAAATGGGCATGAATAGTAACTTGCTATTTTTTCTAATGCTTTTAATGTTTTTAATAGGTCTTATATTTTTAGGTTTTGGTGTAAAATATATTCATCAACGTAGTTTAACATCTTTGGTAACTTCTAGAAATAAGATAGATTGGAAACGTTTTTTATTTGGCTTTTCTGTGTGGGCTATACTTGCTATTGTATTTATTGTTGTTGGAATTTTTATAACACCAGAAAATTATACATGGAATTTTAAACCCATTCCTTTTTTTACATTATTAGCCGTTTCTTTAATTCTATTACCTTTTCAAACTAGTTTTGAAGAATTATTGTTTAGAGGATATTTTATGCAGGGTATTGGT
>CALHCK010000015.1 GCA_937936695.1 uncultured Polaribacter sp. | reverse complement strand
CAACAGCAGCTTGATATTCTTCTATTGTTGGTGTTCTACCTAAAATAGTCGATAATACCACTACTGGTGTAGAAGATAATAAAGATTCTCCTTTTTTCTCGTCGGTATCTCTTACTACACGCCCTTGGAATAAACGTGTTGAAGTAGCCATTACCGTATCTCCTGCTTCTGCTTTTTCTTGGTTACCCATACATAAGTTACAGCCTGGACGCTCTAAGTAAAGCATGTTTTCGTACTTTGTACGTGCTAAACCTTTTGGTGCGCTATCGTCAAATTCAAATCCAGAATATTTCTGAAGAATTTCCCAGTCGCCTTCTGCTTTTAACTCATCAACAATATTGTATGTTGGTGGTGCTACAACTAAAGGTGCTTTAAATTCTACTTTACCGTGTTGTGCTTCTATGTTTTTAAGCATCTGGGCTAAGATTTGCATATCTCCTTTATGAATCATACAAGATCCAATAAATCCTAAGTCTACTTTTTTAACGCCTCCGTAAAAAGATAATGGGTTGATGCAATCGTGCGTATATCTTTTAGATACATCTTCGTTATAAACATCAGGATCGGCAATCATTGGCTCAACAATCTTATCTAAATCAATTACAACTTCGTTGTAATATTTAGCATCTGCATCTGGTTTTAAAGCAGAATTTTTACCTGATTTTATATCGGCAATACGGTTGTTTGCTTTATCTACTAAACCTTTAAGATCTTGCTTAGGGTTATCCATTCCCTTGTCAATCATAATTTGAATACGATCTCTAGAGATTTCTAATGATTCGATTAACGTCTCATCTTCAGAAATACAGATAGATGCTTTGGCTTTCATTTCGGCAGTCCAATCTGTAAATGTAAATGCTTGGTCAGAGGTTAAAGTACCAAGGTGTACTTCAATAATTCTTCCTTGGAAAACATTTTCTCCATCAAACTGGTTTAACATTTGTTCTTGAGTGGCGTGAACTACATCACGGAAATCCATATAAGGCTTCATTTCACCTTTAAAGGTAACCTTTACAGATTCTGGTATTGGCATGGTAGCCTCTCCTGTAGCTAATGCTAAGGCAACGGTTCCTGAATCGGCACCGAAAGCAACTCCTTTTGCCATACGTGTGTGCGAATCTCCACCAATAATTACATCCCAATCATCTACAGCTAAGTCATTTAATACTTTGTGTATTACGTCGGTCATCGGGAAGTATTTCCCTTTTGGATCACGTCCTGTAACTAAACCAAAATCGTTCATGAATTTCATTAACCTTGGTATGTTGGCTTTAGATTTATCGTCCCAAACAGAAGCTGTATGACAACCTGATTGGTAACCACAATCTACTATTGGAGAAATAACTGTAGCAGCCATCATCTCTAATTCTTGAGAGGTCATTAAACCTGTAGTATCTTGAGATCCTACAATGTTTACTTCTACTCTAACATTAGAACCTGCGTGTAATGTTTTACCTGGTGTAGTACCTACTGCATTTCTATTAAAAATTTTCTCTACAGCAGTTAAACCTTGTCCTTCTATAGATACTTCTTTTGCAGCAGCATATACTTGAGGTACATCGATTCCTAAAACTTTACAAGCAAATGTTTGTAATTTTTTACCAAAAACAACAGCATAAGAACCTCCAGCTTTAATAAACTCCATTTTTGGTGGTGTTAATGCTGCAGAGATGTCTTTTAGCTCTTTGTCTCCGTTATATAATTTTTTTGTTTTTGTGTTTATAGTAAGTACAGTACCTGTAGCTACAGAGTACTCTTCTTTTAAGATTGCTTCGCCATCTTCATCTACTATCGTATTTCCGTTAGCATCTTTTTGCTTAACCCAGTTTTTTAAATCGATACCAATACCACCAGTTACCCCTACAGTTGTTAAGAAAATTGGTGCAATACCATTAGTACCAGCAATTACTGGAGCATAGTTAATAAACGGTACATAAGGACTAAAAGGAACACCGGTCCATAACGCTACGTTATTTACACCAGACATTCTTGAAGATCCTACTCCCATAGTTCCTTTATCTGCAACTAACATAACACGCTTATCTGGGTGCTGTTCTTTTAATGCTAGTAATTCTTGTTGCATTTCTTTATTATGCTCAAACATACATTGACCATGTAACTCACGATCTGATCTTGAATGGGCATCTGCTCCTGGAGATAATAAATCGGTAGAAATATCGCCAATACCAGCAACAAAAGTTACAATTTCTATTTCTTCATCTACGTCTGGTAACTTAGTAAAAAATTCTGCTTGCGCATAACTTTCTATAAGTTCTTTAGCTATTGCATTTCCTGCTTTTAATGCTTCTTCTAAACGTTCTGTGTCTGCTTCGTATAAAAATACTTGAGTTTTTAAAACCTTAGCTGCTTCTTTTGCTATGTTAGCATCATTTCCTAAAGCTAAATCTAATAATACCTCAACTGAAGGACCACCTTTCATGTGAGATAATTGCTCTAAAGCAGAAGCAGGTGTTATTTCTTTAACTACTGACTCACCAAGAATAATCTCTTTTAAAAAATTTGCTTTAACACCAGCAGCACTTGTGGTTCCTGGTAAAACATTATAAATAAAGAAGTTTAGAGAATCTTCTCTGTATTCATTATCTAAATCTTTAATTTGCGTAATAATTTCGCTTAATAACTCAGCGCCGTCAATTGGCTTTGGGTGAAGCCCTTGACCTTTACGATCTTCAATTTCTTTGATATAATCTTTGTAAGTATTCATTAAAAAAGTATTTTAATTTTTAATTAACTTCTATTTTAGATAACTAAAATATTGTTTTTTAAATAGG
This sequence comes from uncultured Polaribacter sp., assembly GCA_937936695.1. Taxonomy (GTDB): domain Bacteria; phylum Bacteroidota; class Bacteroidia; order Flavobacteriales; family Flavobacteriaceae; genus Polaribacter. The sequence continues at coordinate 15,643 of CALHCK010000015.1, read as the reverse complement.
TGTAATTTTATTTTTTCTTTTGATTTGAAAAAAACAAAGCTACATTTTTTATACGGATTTTTAAAATAAATAATGTAATGAAGGAATTAATAAACAAAGAGAAAATTAAATAAGAAATAATGATTATTTAACAAAAAAGATACTGTAAAATTATTAAAAATTAAAAAAAAGCAGGCTAGTAAGCCGAATTCTGTTCCTTTTAAAAAGGCTCTTATCATTTATCTAGTTCTAAAATTACTTTTAGAATCAATCTGCCTACCCTTTAGAGTCGAGCGAGTAGCCCTCAAATTCTAATATACATGGCATTGCACCTCATAGAGTTTACCTGGTTTCACTACAGCCTAACTGTACTTGCTTTCTGTTGCACTTGTCCTCAACTTACGTTGGACGGATGTTATCCGCTATGATACTCTTTAGTGTCCGGACTTTCCTTCACATTATAAAAACATGACGATAAGATAAGCCTGCTTAATTTTTTATATTATTAATGAACTTACAGTTTCTAATTAAAAAACCCACTCAATAAAATTGAGTGGGAAAAATTGCTATGAAAAAGAAAAAGTGTTACCGATTTCTCAGTAACACTACAAAAGTATTCTATTTTTAGTTTAAAAAAAACATTTCTTTAAAAAAAACGTCTTTTTATATGTTATATTAACATATGTTTATGAAAACATGTCTTTTACCTTTTCAAAAAAGGATTTATCTGATTTATTTGGAGCTGGCTCAAAATTATCATCTTTAGACATTTTTTCAAAAAACTGTCTTTGTTCTTTATTTAACTCTTGAGGTGTCCAAACATTAATATGTATTAAAAAGTCTCCTGTACCGTATCTTTCTATACTTGGTAAACCTTTACCTTTTAATCTTAAAATTTTACCAGAATGTGTACCTGCTTCTATTTTAATTTTAACTTTTCCTGTAACTGTTTCTACTTCTTTACTGGTTCCTAAAACAGCATCAGAGAAATTTACATACATATCAAAATGAATGTTTGTTCCTTCTCTTTTTAATGTATCGTGAGGTATTTCTTCTATTAGAACTAATAAATCTCCTGCAATAGAATTTTTACCTGGGGCTTCGTTTCCTTTACCTCCTACTTTTAACTGAACTCCTTCTGTAACACCTGCAGGTATATTAATAGAAACCGTTTCTTCTTCTACTATTAACCCTTGTGCATCTGCTCCGTTAGGTTTGCTTTTCATTATCTCTCCTGCACCAGAACAAGTACCACAAGTTGCTGCAGTTTGCATTCTACCTAATATTGTATTGGTAATACGCATTTGCTGACCAGACCCATTACATGTTGTACATGTTTTATAAGTAACACCTGGGGCTTGAATTTTTCTACGAACTTTTACTTTTTTCTCGATTCCTTTGGCAATTTCTTCTAAGGTTAACTTTACACGAATCCTCATGTTGCTCCCTTTTACTCTAGCTTGTCTGTGGCCTCCGCCACCACCAAAACCACCGAAGCCTCCGCCTCCAAAAATATCTCCAAATTGACTAAATATGTCATCCATATCCATGCCGCCACCGCCAAAACCGCCGCCTCCTTGAGGACCATCAAAAGCAGCATGACCATATTGATCGTATCTAGCTTTTTTGTTGTCATCACTTAAAACTTCATAAGCTTCTGCAGCTTTTTTAAAGTTTTCTTCAGCAGTTTTATCATCTGGGTTTTTATCTGGATGATATTTAATTGCCATTTTTCTGTATGCTTTCTTAATCTCTGACTTTGTCGCCGACCTAGAAAGACCTAATATTTCGTAAAAATCTTGTTTTGCCATTTTTGATCAATTAGCAATTAGCAATTAACAACAGGCTTTGTGCCTAATTTGTAATTGATAATTGTACATTGTTAATTGTATTACTGCCCTATAACTACTTTTGGATAGCGAATAATTTTATCTCCTAACTTATATCCTTTTTCTACACAATCAATTATTTTTCCTTTTAAGTCTTCAGATGGAGCTGGTATTTGCGTAATTGCTTCATGTATTTCTGCATCAAAAGTATCTCCTGCATTAACCTCTACAGCTACCAAACCTTTTTGAGTTAAGGTGTTTTTTAATTTGTCATTAATTAACTCCATACCCTTTAACAATTCTTTGTCTTTGGTTTTCTTTATTTCTGCCAAACCTCTGTCAAAATCATCCATAATTGGCAGTAAAGATGTCATTAATTCTTGTCCTGCTGTTTTAAACAATTCTACTCTTTCTCTAGAAGTTCTTTTTTTGTAGTTTTCAAATTCTGCAAATAAACGTAAAAACTTATCTTTTTCTACTTGAATTAATTCTTCTGCTGTAGGCGCTTCTTTAGTCTGTTCTGCTTCAACTTCCTGATTTTCTTCTGTCTGAACAGTTTCTTGTTCATTTATTACTTCTTCTTCTTTTATATTTTCTTTCTTACTCATTTCTATGTAATCATTAAATTGTGTGTATTAAATGGCAAAAATGTTGCCAACAAAAAAATAGTGTCAGATTGACACTATTTTTTATATTTACTCTACTACTAATTCTTTTAAAACTTAGGTAAGTTAACTAGAACACTAGCTTCTGGAATTTTAAAATCTAATTGATTTTTAAAGATGATATTAGATAGTTGTACTTCTCCTATTTGCTTACCATACCCTTTATTTAAAGACCACATATGAAAAGTCCAGTTTTTAGCAAAAGGAATGCCGTCTACATTTTCTATAGTATTATATTTAATTGCATGTGGTTCTTTTTCTGCAGCTGCTTTACCTTTACCAAAGCTTACAATATAAGCTGCTCCTGCAATAACATTTTCAGCATTTTTATACACAACATACCAATCGTCTGGTGCATCTCCTGTATTTGATGAAAATGATAATTTTGCAGATGGCAACATTTCTGCTCCCCATTTGTTTTTATTAAAATCCGACCAAATTGTTCCGTTATCATTTAATTTGTATGGTAACCCTAAAAAGTAAGACCATGTAAAAATATCAAAACGAGCACCAGCTAATGCTTCTTTTTTTACTCCTTTTGCATATACATTTGTACCATCAAAAACAATTACAGATCCATCGTTTTTTTCTATTTTTATTTTTCCTCCTCCTGTTTCTTGAGATATTTTACCTAGTAAATGTTGTTTACCTCCAAATTTTATATCTATGTTGTAAGTAATATACTTTTTACTTAGAAATAATGTTTTCTGATGCTTTTTTTCTATTGATTGTGTAAAATTATTTGATTGTGCAAATACCTGTAATGATGTTATGGTAAGTACGAGTATTAATATTTTTTTCATTATTTTATTTTTTTATGTAAAACGATTCTTTGTAGAGTATAAATTTAATACATTATTACTTAATGCATAAAAAAAACAGCATCAAATACTGATACTGTCTTTTAATATTTCTATGAGTTTGCAAATTTGTGTAGCCCCGATTGCAATGGCATCCTTTTTTGAGTTACGAAAAAAAGATATAATGGAAAGCGGGAAATAGCTTCTAAAAAAAATTAATCTTCTATACGCTCTATTTTTGCTCCAATAGATTTTAATCTTGCTTCTATATTCTCGTAACCTCTATCTATTTGTTCTATATTATTTATAATACTGGTTCCGTTGGCAGACAAGGCAGCTATTAACAGAGAGATTCCTGCTCTAATATCTGGAGATGTCATTTTTGTTGCTTTTAACTGAGACTCGTGGTTTTGCCCTATTACGGTTGCTCTGTGTGGGTCGCACAAAATTACTTTTGCGCCCATGTCTATTAGTTTGTCTACAAAAAACAAACGGCTTTCAAACATTTTTTGATGTATTAAAACAGTACCTTTTGCTTGGGTAGCAATTACTAAAACAATACTTAGTAAATCGGGGGTAAACCCTGGCCACGGAGCGTCTGCTACTGTTAAAACAGAACCGTCTATGTAATTTTGAATTTCGTATGATTTTTGCTCTGGAATGTAAATATCGTCTCCTTTTTTCTCTAACAGAATTCCTAATTTTCTGAATACATTAGGTATTTGCCCTAGGTTGTCCCAAGATACATTTTTAATGGTTAGTTCAGACTGTGTCATAACTGCAACTCCAATCCAAGAACCAATTTCAATCATGTCTGGTAACACAGTATGCTCGCAACCGCCTAAACTATCTACACCTGTTATGGTTAACAAATTAGAACCAACACCTGCTATTTTTGCGCCCATAGCATTTAGCATTTTGCATAATTGCTGTATGTAAGGTTCGCAGGCTGCATTATAAATAGTTGTTGTACCTGTAGCTAACACTGCTGCCATAATAATGTTTGCAGTACCTGTTACAGAGGCCTCGTCTAACAACATATCTGTACCAAAAAGTTCGTCTGCTTCTACACCATAAAACTTTTCTTCTTTATTGTATCTAAATTTAGCGCCTAGTTTAATAAACCCTTCAAAATGGGTGTCTAATCGTCTACGTCCTATTTTATCTCCTCCTGGTCTTGGTATATATCCTTTTCCAAAACGTGCCAATAACGGACCAACAATCATTATGGATCCTCTTAAAGAGCTTCCGTCTCTTTTAAAATTATCTGACTCTAAATAAGGTAAATCTATTTGATCTGCAGTAAAAGCGTACGAATTACTACTTAATTTTTCTATTTTTACTCCTAACTCTCCTAAAATAAATATTAGCTTATTTACATCTATAATATCTGGAACATTGTTAACAATAATTCTTTTAGGTGATAATAAAACCGCACATAATATTTGTAAAACTTCGTTTTTAGCACCTTGTGGTGTTATTGTACCGTTTAATTTATGTCCTCCTTCTATTTTAAATGACGCCATAGACTAATATCTTTTTCTATTTTTATTATTGTTATTATGGTGTGGTTTCTTATAATTATTTTTAGAGTTATTCTGCCCTTGAGAATTTCTTCTTTTTAAAAGGTTTTTAATTTCTGACAACACCTCTTCTGAGTTTCTTAAATCTATTTTCTGGTCTGACAGATCATACAAATGATTAAAAATTACTGCATCGTCTACCGTATCTTTATTCCAGTTTAGGTAGCATTTTTTCATGTGATTTGCTATGGTATACACCAATGCTTCTTTTTTATCTCCATCTTCCCAACTCAACGCAATGTCTATCATTGTTTGTATATTATTACCGTAATAACGATATCTTGATGCCGATTTTGGGTATGCTAATGCTTGTGGTTTTTCTCTTAACTCTTCTTTAGAGGGTTGCGGGTAAGGTGATTTTGCATCTAATTTAAAATCTGACATGATATAAAGCTGATCCCAAAGTTTGTGTTTAAAGTCTGGTACATCTCGTAAATGTGGTTGTAAATTACCCATTACATCTACAATGGCTTTTGCCATTTTATCTCTTTCTTCTTTAGTTTCTAAAGCTACACAATGATTTACTAATTTTTGAATATGTCTACCATATTCAGGAATAATCATTAAGCTTCTTTCTGAGTTATATTCTAAATCGAATGTCATTTATTTATTTTTGTGAAGTGCTCTCGTTACATTTTCTTTCATCATTTTTATCAAAAGAAAAACACTAGAACTAACAAGTTAAACTTTGTAGTTATTTTATGCTGCAAAATAACATTTTATTTTTAGTTTTTTTAATGCTTTTATCCAATTACTTTTAATTTGGCAAATTGTAATAATAATTTCTTTTTGCCTACTGTACCAAATTTAATTTCTGCCTTTTTGTTAGGTCCGTTACCCTCTAACGCAATTACTTCTCCTGTACCAAACCTATTATGCTCTACAATAGTACCTATTACTATTTTACTATCTACAACACCTGCTTTACTACTTGTTTGAGATACTTTTTTTAAGTTTTTAGGAATAATTACTTCTTTCTTTTTTAAAATTTCTCGCTCTTTTTTCTTGCGCTGAATTGGTTTTTGGTAACGTATTCCTTTTGGAGCATCATCAAATAAACTTTTATCTACAAATCTGTTCATTACAGATTCTGGTACTTTAGGTGCTATATAATGCAAAAACTTATCATCTATTTCTTCTAAAAACCTACTTGGTTCTGCATCTACTAATTTACCCCATCTATAACGTGTTTGCGCATACGTTAAATAAGCTACTTTTTCTGCTCTGGTTAGTGCTACGTAAAACAACCTACGTTCTTCTTCTAGCTCACTTCTTGTATTCATGCTCATTGCAGACGGAAACAAACTTTCTTCTAAACCAACTACATATACATACAAATACTCTAATCCTTTAGATTGATGCACAGTCATTAAAGATACACATGGTTTTTCTTCGGCTGTTTTAGCATCAAAATCTGTAGCTAATGCAACATCTTCTAAAAAAGTTGTTAATGTTGCATCTTCTCCTTCTTCTATTTTATCTGTAATAAAGTCTTTTATTCCGTTTAAAAGTTCTTGTACGTTTTCTACTTTACTTACTGCTTCTGGTGTACCATCTTTTTCTAAATCTTTAATTAATTTAGTTTGTTTTACTACCAATTCTGCAATTTCAAAGGCATTTTTGGTTTTTGCCTCTATTTGTAATCGCAGAATCATATTTACAAAATTCTGTAATTTTGTTTTTGTTCCTGCGTTTAATTTTAAATCAATTTTATCAATATATTTTAAAATATCAAATATTGATTTTTTATAATGATTTGCAGCTATTGTTAATTTATCTATTGTAGTTGCACCAATACCTCTTGCAGGATAATTAATAATACGTTTTAGTGCTTCCTCGTCATTTGGGTTGATTAAAATTCTTAAATAAGATAAAATATCTTTTATTTCTTTTCTTTGATAAAAAGAAATACCTCCGTAAATTTTATAATCTATATTTTTTTTTCTTAACGCGTCTTCTATTGCTCTAGATTGCGAATTGGTTCTATACAATACACAAAAATCATTTGGTGTTAATTGATGATTCATCATATTTTCCCAAATAGATTGCGCTACAAAACGACCTTCTTCTCCATCGGAAATAGTTCGCATTACATTAATTGCTTCTCCTGCATCGTTAGACGTCCAAACTTCTTTATCTAACTTTGTTTTATTTTTTTCTATAACAGAATTTGCTGCATTTACAATATTACTTGTAGAACGATAGTTTTGCTCTAGTTTAAATGTTTTAACATCTGGGTAATCTTTCTGGAAATTTAAAATATTTTGAATATTTGCCCCTCTAAAGCTATAAATACTCTGAGAATCGTCTCCTACTACACAAATATTACCAAATTTATCTGCTAAAGCTCTTACAATAATATACTGAGAGTGGTTGGTATCTTGGTACTCATCTACCATTATATATCTAAATCGATCTTGGTATTTTGCTAAAGTTTCTGGAAATCTAGCTAATAATTCATTAGTTCTTAACAATAAATCATCAAAATCCATAGCACCAGATTTAAAACACCTGTCTACGTATTCTTTATAAATATTACCTACTTCTGGCCTACTTGCATGTAAATCTGCCTCTTGTAAATCGGCATTATTAAAATATGCTTTTACTGTAACTAAACTGTTTTTAAATGAAGATATTCTGCCTAATATTTGTTTAGGCTTGTATTGTTCTTTATTTAAATTTTTCTCTTTTATAATAGCTGTTATTAAACGTACAGAGTCTTGAGAATCATAAATAGTAAAATTAGAAGGAAAACCTAGTTTGTCTGCTTCAGATCTTAAAATTCTTGCAAACACAGAGTGAAACGTACCCATCCACAAGTTTTTTGCTTCACTTGCCCCCACAACACCTGCAATTCTCTCTTTCATTTCTCTTGCCGCTTTATTTGTAAAGGTTAACGAAAGAATGTTAAAAGAATCTACACCTTGTTTCATTAAATGTGCAATTCTGTAGGTTAAAACTCTAGTTTTACCAGAACCTGCACCTGCAATAATTATCATAGGACCGTCTTTTTGTAAGACAGCTTGTTTCTGCGGTTCGTTTAACGTATCTAAATAGTTGGTGTTCAATTGTTTTATTTAAAGGTGTTTAAAAATGTGAAATTACCCAAAGTAATCGTTTTTTTACTGCTATTTTACAATATTTATTCACAAATTATTTAATTTTCACCAAAATGGTTCATTTAAGATAAATCTTACAACCACTTTACGAGTAAACAAACCTTTTATTTTAAACACTAACATTAATATTTTTTTATAATACTTTGTTGTATTTTGATTTTGCCATATTTTTAGGAAGTTTATATTTGTATTTATTATTAGAAAAATAATTAATGGAAGATAAAATAATAGAAAGTATTGCTTATATATTACCTGCAGCAGTAACAGGTTTTGTAGCTTTTTACATGTTTAATGGTTTTACAAAACAACAAACAGCCGAAAAAAAACTGACTCTTTTACTACAAAAGAAAAAAGATGCTTTACCTATAAAACTGCAGGCATACGAAAGAATGTTACTTTTTTGCGATCGTATAAATCCTGTAAAAATATTAATTAGAATAACACCACTTACAGAAGACTGTAAAGATTATTTAAATCTATTAATTGCAAGTATAGAGCAAGAACTAGAGCATAACTTGGTACAACAGATTTATATTTCTAATGAAGCTTGGGTAGCAATTTTAACTACAAAAAATGCCGTAATTAATACTTTAAAAGAATCGGCAGAAAATTCTGAATCTGCAAATGACTTGCGAGAAAATGTTTTAAAACACTTTTCTACTAACTTGCCTCCTACAGAAAATGCAATTGCTTTTCTTAAAAATGAAGTAAGACAATTACTATAAAAAAACTCCCTTTAGAATAAATTCTAAAGGGAGTTTTTCACAATTTACTCTCTCTTTTCACTATATTTTTTACTTAGTTAAAGTATATTTTAGATGCTCCTATTGGCGCATCTACTGTTTGTACTTTTGCACTTGATGTTGCATCGTAAACATTTAATTTACTTAAGTCACTAAAACTAGCATTTAACGTATAAATAAAATTACCTTCAACTTCTAAACCATATAAAAAGCCTTCTGCTGTTATTGATTTGTCAGTTGCTAAAGCTACCGCATCATCTTTTACTGAGAATACATCATTTCCTATGTTGTAGTAAATATCATCATTTTCAATTGCCATTAAAGAAGGATGAACTCCTTCAGCAAAAATCAATTCGCTAGCAACTTCTAAAGTAACAGGGTTAATAGTTGCAATACCTGCCAATGTATTACCTATAACAGTAAAATTAGCATCAAAAATTGTTCTACCTTCAGATAAAACTACTAACTCGTCATCAGAATTAAAAAACAATTCGTCTGGGTTGTCTTTTACTGTAATTACTTTATCTACATTACCGTCAGCAACATTAATAACAGATACTTTATTGTTAGTACCAAAAGCACCTTTGTGAGATACATATAATTTTCCGTTTCTATGTATAATTCTTTCCGGACCTACAGCAACATTAATTGTAGATGTTACAGTTAACGTATTTAAATCTACCACTGCAATAAAGTCATCTGCAATATTATCGCCAAAAGAACCTTTACCCCAGTTTGTAACATATCCTGTATTACCTACAACTGTCATATACCTAGGAACTTCTAATCCTGTAGAAATTTCTCCTATTTTCTCAAAAGTAAATCTGTTAGCAACAGTAATTGTATTTTGATTATCTACAGTAATAAATACTCTATCATTATCAAAAGACATCGATTGTAAAAAAGTTCCTAATTCTGTTTTATTTACATCCTTATAAATTAAATTATCTGTTACTGTAAAATCTTCAGATATAAAAGTTACAGACCCTGTACCTGCTCCAGATCCTTCTCCACTAATTAAAATTCCATTTTCAAAAGCTCCTTTAGACACTTCTTCTGGCATAACCTCTTCAGGTAACATTTCTTCTATTTCATTCTTTTCACAAGAAGCAAAAATAAGAGTTCCCAAAGCTAAAGCTGTAAATAATTTATTGATTTTCATTTGTTTAAAATTTATAGTTTATATTAAAATTATAGTTTCTATTTTGTAATGGTCTACTAGGTTGTGTAAAATATAATTGGTTAAAAATATTATTAATTTTAAACCCTATTGATAGTTGTTTCTGCTGATTCTTTAAAAGGATATAATCTCCCCCCAAGTTACCAACGATAAAACTTGGTACAATAAAATCTTCTGAATTACTTTCTGTTGTGTAAGTTTTACCTGTATATAAGTGTTGATAAAAAGCACTTACTTTTTTATATGAATACCCTAAACTTGCATTTAATAAATGCTTGGGTACAAAAATTAAAAAAGTATTAGTTGCTGCATTTTTTGCATTAGTATAACTATAGTTACTATTAAAATCAATAATATGTTTACCTATAGAATATTTATATTGAAGCAATACTTCTATCCCCTTATTTATTGCTTTAGAAAAATTTACAGGAGTCCATATACCTGGTCTTAATGGATCTCCATTAGGAGTCCAAACAATTTTATCTCTAGCATCTATATAAAAACCGGCAACATCTATTTTAAGCCTATTTTTAGTGTAAACAACACCTAACTCGGCTTGTAATGCCGTTTCTGGTCTTAAATTTAAATTTCCTTGCCCCGGCCAAAACAAATCATTATACGTGGGTACCCTGTAATTTTTAGAAGTATTTGCCCTAAAAGAAATTAAAGAAAAAGGCTTTACTTTAATACCCAAAGCATAAGTTAAAGGCACTGTATAATCAGAATTAAAATCTTTTCTTAACTTAACATCATAAAAAAGAAGATTATTTACTTGATGACTAAAAATAAGTGATTGTGAAAATTGTCTTCTATTTCTTTCTATTATTTGATCTGTTTTCCCAAAAACTGACTCATATTCAGACAAGGATGAAACACTTGCATTGATGTTAGCAAAACGATACTTAAACTTATAATTACCTATATAACGTTTTGATTTTCCGAAATTAAAACTTGCCAATGTTTTATCGTCAAAAAAACGATACTCTTCTGTTAAAAAAGCAGCTTTAACTTCGTTTGTAACTTGTCCTTTTTTACGGTGATATGTTATTAAAGTCCTATTGTTAATGTCTTGATATTTGTCATTAGCAGATGAAGGATTTGGTAATTCTCCTGAAAAAAAACGTTCTCCTAAATAAGAGGTTGTAAACAAATTTAACTCTGAATATTCTGATAATTTATATGAAAAACCTCCATTTAAACCAATATTTGAATATTCTCCGTTTGTATTTCTAAAATTAGTACCTAATAAAGGGTAATCATTTTCAGACTGATTATAAGAAGCTCCAATTTTTAAAGCTAATTTTTCTCCAGAATATTTTAATTTGTATAAATTATTATAGGTGCTGTAACTACCTACAGAAGTTATAAATTGATTTGTAACTATAGGTGTGTTTTTAAAAGTAAGCGCATCATTTAAATGTACAGTTCCTCCAACAGCTCCAGAGCCGTATTCTATACTCCCTCCTCCACTTCTTACATCAATATTATCAAACAAACTAACGGTTAACGAGTTAAAACCTGTTTGCCCATTGTTTACAGAATTTATATTAATTCCGTTCCAAACAACTGCTGTATTAGAACTACTTGTACCTCTAAAACTTGCAGAACTAGTACCTCCCGCACCAAATTCTCTTATATAAATAGGCGCATTAAAACGAATTAAGCCAGAAAACGATTCTATATTTTTTGTTAAAATAGAATCTGTAAGAGATATTACTTTGTATCCTTTAGAATTCTCTTTAAAAGATTTGTCTGCAACAATAGTTACTTCTTTTAAAATAATTTTTAAAGAATCTTTTTGAGAAAACGTGTTATACACGCAACCAAACGCTAATAAAATAATTATTATATATATCTTCATAATAATCCAAACTTTTATCCCGAAAGTTTTTATCGATTTTAAATCTAGGCAGGTATCCTGGCTTACTTTTTGTTATTAAACCTTCCCAACAAAAACGTCAGTGGCTTAGACAAATAACAACTCTTAAAAAGAGGTTTTAAACACAAGGTTTAAAACAAGCTTACAGTTGCGGGAACAGCTTTGGTTTTTAACCAAATTCCCTTTTAATCTGAACTCTTAATGAGAACAAAACCTAAAATTTTGTGCAAATGTAGTTTATAAAACAATTAAATCATCAAAAAATATTATTTATATTTTAAAAACTTTTTTTCTAAATCTTTAGAAATACTAAAATGCTCTGGATGAATCATTTTAGCTAAACATTCTATACCATTTACTAAGGTATTTGCAGACGATTGTGTAAACATATCAAAATCGGCAATATAAACTTGCCCATTTTTTACAGCTTTTAAAGAAGACCATTCTGCTTTATTTTCTAAAAACTTCATGTCTTCTATAGTTCTATCAATTTTATATCCGCACGGAGCAATAATTAATACTTCAGGATTGTATTTTACAATTTTATCCCAAGATATAACAATACTATCTCCAGAAGGATGCGATAATAAATCTACGCCTCCTGCATATCCTATCTGATGAGGAATCCAATGTCCACAATTAAACAAAGGATCTATCCACTCTAACAACAATGTACTTTTTGGTAGTAACCTCTTTGCTCTTTGTACATCAACAATATTATAAATACGGTCTTTAAGTTTACTCACATAATTAATTCCGTAAGATGGTTTTTCTAATGCATTTGCTATAGTAATTGCATTTTTAAAAACATCTTCTAAAGAGTCTGGTGTTATAGATATAAGCTGCGGAACTTTGTCTAATTTATAGGCAGATGTAGCAACACAGGCAGTGTCTATTTGGCAAACATCACAAACATCTTGTGTAAATATAATATCTGGAGCTATACTTTCTAAAACAGGTTCATCTACATAGTACAATGTACCTCCTTCTGCTTTTGTTTTAGAAAAAATAGTATTTATTTCTTCACTAGTTAATGTTTGTCCTTCTAATTTATAACGTACAGCTACTTTTTTTTCTTTTAAAGCTAGGTCTGGGCACTCAAAAGTAATACCATCTAAATGGTCTTGCAGTCCCATATCATAAATCATTTGGGTTACTGCGGGCATAAAAGAAGAAACAATCATTTTTTAAAGTTTTAACTACAAACTTAATACTTTTACGATATTCTTTTCCTTTTAAGAAAATGTTTCTAATCTTTGTAAGCATATTTAACTATTATGATTTATTATATTTCTGGAGGCGAAAGGTCTGGTAAAAGCAGTTATGCTCAAAAATTGGCAGAACAACTTTCTGAAAATCCATTTTATTTGGCAACCTCTAGAATTTGGGATGAAGATTTTAAAAAAAGAGTAGACAGACATGTTTCTGATAGAGATGAGCGCTGGACGACTTTAGAGGAAGAAAAAAACATAAGTGCTGTTATACCCCAAAAAGCAACCGTAGTAATAGACTGCGTTACTTTGTGGTTGACTAATTTTTACACAGACACCAAGTATGATATTGAAAAATCTTTAGCTTTAGCAAAAGAAGAAATAGAAAAACTTACTAAAATAGATGCCACAATTATAATTATTTCTAATGAAATAGGAATGGGCTTGCACGCTACTACTACATCTGGTAGAAAATTTACAGAATTACAAGGGTGGGTAAATCAATTTATTGCAAATAAAGCAGACCAAGCTACATTTATGGTTTCTGGACTACCTCTAAAACTTAAATAAACAATGATTTCTAGAATTACAAAAACATCAAAGAAGTTAGAAAAAGAGATTCAAGAAAAAATAGATTTTAAAACAAAACCTGTAGGAGCACTTGGTGTTTTAGAAACTATTGCATTACAAATTGGTACAATACAAAATACAACATCTCCTAAAATAACAAAACCTAGCATTGTAGTTTTTGCTGCAGACCATGGTATTGTTAATACTAAACCCGTTAGCCCATACCCACAAGAAGTTACCCAACAAATGGTATTGAATTTTCTAAACGGAGGAGCTGCTATTAATGTTTTTTGTAAACAAAATAATATTGATTTACAAATTGTTGATGCGGGTGTAAATGCTGATTTTATACCACATGAAAAATTAATCTCTGCAAAAATTGCAAAAGGTACTGCAGATTTTTCTGAGACAAAAGCAATGACTTCATCTCAATTTAATATAGCGCAAGAAAAAGGAACAAAAATTTTAAATACCCTGCATAAAAAAGGATGTAATACCGTTGGTTTTGGAGAAATGGGAATTGGAAACACCTCTTCTGCTGCTCTTTTAATGAGTTATTTTACCAAAACACCTATTAAAAATTGTGTTGGTAAAGGTACAGGCTTAAATGATAAAGATTTAAAACAGAAAGCTGAAATTTTAAACGATGTGTACCTAAAACACATACATACTATTATTACTCCAAAAGATGCGCTTATTTGTTTTGGTGGTTTTGAAATTGTGATGATTGCTAGTGCTATTTTAGAGGCTGCAGCTTTAAAAATGACAATTTTAATTGACGGATTTATTGTTACCGCTGCATTATTAGCGGCTTATGCAATAGATAAAAATGTTTTAGATTATTGCATTTTCTCTCATACATCTGGCGAACAAGGACATGCTAAAATGTTAGATTTCTTAAACGTTAAACCTCTTTTAAATTTAGGGTTACGCTTAGGAGAAGGTACTGGTGCTGCTGTTGCTTTTCCTATCATACAAGCTGCTACTACATTTTTAAATGAAATGGCAACTTTTAAAAGCGCAAACGTTAGCGAAGCTTAACTAATTTAAAATTGATGAAAAAAGAAATCCATTATTTTTTAACAGCAATCTTATTCTTTACCAGAATACCTTGCCCCAAATGGGTAAATCATTCTGCTGAAATTTTAAATAAAAGCAACCGTTATTTCTCTTTAGTAGGTATTATTGTTGGCGCAATTGCCGCTAGTATTTATTTAGGTGCTAAATTTCTTTTTACCGAAGAAATAGCTATTATTTTATCTATGGTTGCTTCTGTTTGGACTACAGGTGCTTTTCATGAAGATGGTTTTGCAGATACTTGCGATGGTTTTGGTGGTGGATGGACCAAAGAAAAAATTTTAATAATAATGAAAGATTCTAGACTAGGTACTTTTGGAGTAATTGGTTTATTTTCTATTCTAATTCTAAAATTTTCATCTTTAAATACATTATCTACTTTAAACATAAATGTACCGTTATTACTTATTTCCGGACATGCAATTAGCCGTTTTACAGCAACACTTTTACTTTATACACATGCTTATGTTAGAGATATTGATAGCTCTAAAATAAAACCTACAACTACCCAAATGAGTACCAAATCTTTATTGATTTCTGCTTTTTTTGGTATGGCACCTCTATTCTTTTTCTGCAATTACTGGGTGTTTTTATCTCTTTTACCTTTATGTATTACCTATTTATATTTAGCTAGTTTTTTTAAAAAATGGATTGGTGGGCAAACAGGAGATTGCGCTGGTGCATTGCAACAAGTTGCTGAAGTTGTTTTTTATCTCTCTTTAATTACACTATGGAAATTATTTTTATAAGACACACAACTCCTGATATTGAAAAAGGAATTTGCTACGGACAAAGTGATTTAAACGTAACAGATACTTTTACAGAAGAAATCATTCCTATTTTAAAAGATGTTCCTATTAATGATGATAATACTGCATATTTTAGCAGCCCTTTAATAAGGTGTAAAAAACTAGCTGAAAAATTAGCTAAAAATATTTGTTTTGATGATCGTTTAAAAGAATTAAATTTTGGCGATTGGGAATTAAAAAATTGGAATGAAATTAACAA
>CALHCK010000014.1 GCA_937936695.1 uncultured Polaribacter sp. | reverse complement strand
TAAAAATTATTGCTATAGGTGAGCATACCGTTTCGGGTATTGGTGTAGATTTTCATAAAAACGGTTTTATAGGCACTTTAGCTAAAGAAATTTCTAGCAAAAAAAAAGTATCTGTTTTATGGAAAGTATATGCAGAAAGTAATTATACAGCAAGACTTATTCGTTCTAAAATAATACCAAGAATTGAAGAAACAAATGCAGATGCAATTGTAATAGGTTTAGGTTATAACGATGCTTTTAAATTAAACTCTCCTAGTTTATGGATATTTCAAATTAATCTTTTAATTAAAGATTTAAAGAAACGTTTTCCAAAAACTCCTATTTATTTCACTAACATGCCTCCTATAAAAGACATTCCTGCATTTAATGGTATTTTAAAATTTGTAATAGGTAATTTAGTAGAAATTTTAGGTGAAAAATTAAACCAAAGAATTAAAAAGAAAAGTTTTGTACACTACAATGCTAATAAAATTTCTTTAAAAAATTGGCAGGAACAAATCACTAACAACAATAATATTTTTTTTAGTGATGCAATACATCCTTCTAAATTATTTTATCAATTTTGGGGTAAAGACATGGCTAATTTTATAATTAACACCAGAACTTTTAAATTATGGATGCAAAAGAAATAATCAATCATTTTAATTTAGCACCTCATCCAGAAGGTGGTTATTTTAAAGAAATATACAGAAGTAAAGGTACCATTCAATCAGAAAACTTAGCTTCTTATTTTAACGGTAATAGAAACTATTGTACAAGTATTTACTTTTTATTAACCGCTAATAAATTCTCTGCCTTTCATAAAATAAATCAAGACGAAATTTGGCATTTTTACACAGGCACTACATTAAAATTACATATGATTTCTCCTGATGGTGATTATAGTTTTGTTTTAATAGGCAACAATTTTAATCAAAACGAGATACCACAATTTACAGTACCTGCGCACTATTATTTTGCTGCAGAAATACTTACAAAAAATTCGTTTGCTTTTGTTGGGTGTACCGTATCTCCTGGTTTCGATTTTAAAGATTTTGTTTTACCAAGCTGTAAAGAATTGTCTAAAGAATTCCCTAAACACGCCAAAATCATAGCAGAATTAACACATCATTAAAACAAAAAAATCCCAAGTTTCTATGAATTTAGTACTTGGGATTTTTTTGTATTTTTTTATGATTTTTATGCATCTATAGCTCCTAATACTCGTTTCATAAACGTATTTAAAGCTTCTTTTTGCGGTGTACCATCTTTAATCATTTTGTCTACTTCAACCGCTCCGTATAAATTAGAAATTAATTCACCTATAACATCTAATTCTTCATCTTTTAAAGACGAAACTTCTGTTAAAGCTTCAAGAGTATCAATAGTTTCTAAAACATAATCCTGATCATTTTCTTGAATAAAATTAGTTAAGTGTTTTATTACTGGTAGTTTCATAATTATACTATTTTACTTCGTTTACTAAATCTTTTAAAACATCAAACTTATTTGTTTGAGTTTGGCTTGCAAACTTACCATCTATAAAAGTTGCAAAAGTTGGTAAATTACTTACGTCTGCTAATTTTCTACTTTCAGGAAATTTTTCTGCATCAGCAATAACAAAAGTCATCTCTTCATTTTCTGTAGATAACTTTTTAAATTTAGGTTTCATTATTCTACAATTACCACACCATCCTGCAGAAAATTGTACAACTACTTTTTTATTTTCAGAAACAATAGCCTCTAAATTATCTTGACTTAATTCTTGTACCATAATAATTGTTTTTTTAATGATGAATTGCAAATACAGCACTTGCAATTCATCATTAATAATTAATTTTAGTTAGCAGCTAAATATGCTGCTGTTCCTTTAGCATTAGGTGCCATAGCTTGTTTACCTTCTTCCCAGTTTGCAGGACAAACCTCTCCATGAGATTGTACATGAGAATAAGCATCTATTAAACGTAAAAATTCATTTACATTTCTTCCTACTGGCATGTGGTTAATTCCTTCATGAAAAACAGTTCCTTCTTCATCAATTAAATAAGTAGCTCTGTAAGTTACGTTATCTCCTTCTACTTGTACAGTTTGTGTAGCTTCATCAAAAGTTTCATTAGAAATATCTAAAATACCTAAAATAGAAGATAAGTTTCTGTTACTATCTGCTAATAATGGGTAAGTAACACCTTCTATACCTCCATTATCTTTAGACTGACTTAACCATGCAAAGTGCACCTCTGGTGTATCACAAGAAGCACCTATTACAATTGTGTTTCTTTTTTCAAATTCTGCTAAAGCCTCTTGAAAAGCGTGTAATTCTGTAGGACAAACAAATGTAAAATCTTTTGGGTACCAGAATAATAATACTTTTTTCTTGTTATTAACTGCCTCTTCTAATACATTTAATTTAAAAGTATCGCCCATTTCATTCATTGCGTCTACGTTTAAATCTGGAAATTTTTTACCAACTGCTGTTGCCATTTTGTTTATTTTTTTTTGATTAATATTCTATGTTATTGGTTGCAAAGATATCTCTTAGCTAAAGAGTTAAAAAGCACAAATAAAAATATTTATTTATGGAGTAATAAGATTTAATTATCCAGAAAATTACAAGTTTTATCAATCATTAAAAATTATACATTAATAGAAACAATAGATAAAAACTATTTAAAAAAATATTGTAATTTTGAAATCATAACAACTAAAACCCACTAAAACATGAATCATAAAAATAGTGATGACATTTCTAAATGTCCTTTTTTTAACGGAACACAAAAACAAGCAGCAGGAGCAGGAACCGCAAATAGAGATTGGTGGCCCAACGAATTAAAATTAAATATTTTAAGACAAAACGCTACAAAATCTAACCCAATGGGTAAAGATTTTGATTACGCGAAAGCTTTTAATAGTATAGATTATGCTGCATTAAAAAAGGATGTTACTAATTTAATGACAGACTCTCAAGACTGGTGGCCTGCAGATTATGGTCATTATGGTCCGTTTATGATTCGTATGGCGTGGCACAGTGCTGGTACTTATAGAGTTGGAGATGGCCGTGGTGGCGCAAGTAGTGGAACACAACGTTTTGCACCTCTTAATAGCTGGCCAGATAATGGAAATTTAGATAAGGCTCGTTTATTATTATGGCCTATAAAAAAGAAATACGGAAATAAAATTTCTTGGGCAGATTTAATGATTCTTGCAGGAAATTGCGCTTTAGAATCTATGGGGTTTCCTACATTTGGTTTTGCTGGTGGTAGAGAAGATGTTTGGGAGCCTGAGCAAGATATTTATTGGGGTTCTGAAACTGGTTGGTTAGATAATGATAAACGTTATGATACTGTTGATGGAGAGTTAGAAGGACAATTAGGAGCAGTTCATATGGGATTAATATACGTAAACCCAGAAGGCCCTAACGGAGAGCCAAATCCTTTAAAATCTGCTCATGATATTAGAGTTACATTTGGTAGAATGGCTATGGATGATGAAGAAACAGTTGCTTTAGTAGCTGGTGGACATACATTTGGTAAAGCACACGGAGCTGCAGACCCTAATAAGTTTGTAGGGAAAGAGCCACATGGCGCGCCTATAGAAGAAATGAGTACGGGGTGGAAAAACACCTACAAAACAGGTGTACTAGATGATACTATTACAAGTGGTTTAGAAGGAGCTTGGACACCTAACCCAACAAAATGGGATAATGAATATTTTGATGTTTTATTAAATTATGATTGGGAATTAACTACAAGTCCTGCAGGTGCTCATCAATGGACACCTACCGCTGCTTCAAATGCTAGAACAGCTCCTAAAGCTGGAGATAGTAACGGCACACAAGCCTTAATGATGTCTACAGCAGATATTGCTCTGAAAGCAGACCCTAAATATTTAGAAATCTCTAAACGTTTCCATAAAGATCATAAAGCTTTTGAAGAAGCATTTGCTCGTGCTTGGTACAAATTAACGCATAGAGATATGGGGCCTATTAATAGATATTTAGGTCCAGAAATACCTAAAGAAGAACTTTTATGGCAAGACCCAATACCTACAGTAAATTATGTTTTAAGTGATGATGACATCAACACTTTAAAAGAAATGATTTTAGATACCGAATTAACAATTGCAGAATTAGTGAAAACAGCATGGGCTTCTGCATCTACTTTTAGAGGTTCAGACAAAAGAGGTGGCGCAAATGGAGCTCGTATCCGTTTAGAACCTCAAAGAAATTGGGAGGTTAATAATCCTGAAGAATTACATAAAGTACTTAATGTTCTAGAAAAAATTCAAACAGAATTTTCTGGTACAGTGTCTATGGCAGATTTAATTGTTTTAGCAGGATCTACTGCTGTAGAAAAAGCTGCAAAAAATGCTGGATATTCTATTAGCGTTCCTTTTACACAAGGAAGAGGTGATGCTAGCCAAGAACAAACAGATGTATCTTCTTTTGCTTATTTAGAACCTGTTGCAGATGGTTTTAGAAACTACGCTAGTTCTAAAGTAGCAATACCTTCTGAAACTTTGTTGATAGACAAAGCAAATCTTTTAACTTTATCTATACCAGAAATGACGGCTTTAGTTGGTGGTTTACGTGTGTTAGATACTAATTATAATGGTGCTAAACATGGTGTTTTTACTGATAAAAAAGAAAGTCTTACCAATGATTTTTTCACTAATGTTCTTGATTTCTCTTTAACATGGAAAGCAACAAACTCTGAAGAAAAAGAATTTATTGGACGAGATAGAAGAACCAATGCAATGAAATTTTCAGGTACTCGTACCGATTTAATTTTTGGTTCTAATACAGAGCTAAGAGCCGTTTGCGAAGTGTACGGAGCTAATGATGGTGAAGAACGTTTTGTTAACGACTTTGTTGCTGCATGGAGTAAGGTAATGGATTTAGATCGTTTTGATATCTAATTTTTGTAGTAATAGAAATAAAAAAAAGCTGCTTTTAATGAGCAGCCTTTTTTTATTGTATAACAACAAATTAATGTTTTTATTTACTTGCAAATAGTTTTATATCATTTGCAGAAACTTCTTTTTCTCCTAAAATAATTAAACGCTCTACAACATTACGTAATTCTCTTATATTTCCTGTCCAATCATATTTTTTTAATAATTCAATTGCTTCACTAGAAAATATTTTTTTTGGAGTTCCTTGTTCTTCAGAAATCTTTTTTGTGAAAAAATCTACTAACAACGGTATATCTTCTCTCCTATCATTTAAAGCAGGAACTTTTATTAAAATTACAGCTAATCTGTGGTATAAATCTTCTCTAAAACGTCCCTGAGCAATTTCTTCTTTCAGATTTTTATTTGTTGCCGCAACTACCCTAACATTTACTTTAATATCTTTATCAGAACCTACTCTAGAAATTCTATTTTCTTGTAAAGCTCTTAATACTTTTGCTTGGGCAGACAAACTCATATCTCCTATCTCATCTAAAAAAATAGTTCCTCCATTTGCCGCTTCAAACTTACCTGCTCTGTCTTTATTAGCCCCTGTAAAAGAACCTTTTACATGACCAAAAAGCTCACTTTCAATTAATTCAGATGGTATTGCAGCACAGTTTACCTCTATCATTGGAGCTTTAACTCTGTCTGATTTTTCATGCAACCAATGTGCTACTAATTCTTTACCAGTACCATTAGGCCCTGTAATTAAAACTCTAGCATCTGTAGCTGCAACTTTTTCTATAATTTCTTTGATATGAGAAATTCCTTCGCTTTCTCCTATCATTTCATAATTTTTGCTAACTTTTTTCTTTAAACGTTTATTTTCTACTACCAATACTTTTCTATCTAAAGCATTTCTAACAGTATTTAAAAGTCTATTTAAATCTGGTGGTTTAGATATATAATCAAAAGCCCCCAAACGCATTGTGTTTACAGCTGTATCTAAATCTCCATGACCAGAAATCATAACAATAGGTATTTCTGGTTTTATCTTTTTTGCTTTTTCTAAAACCTCAACACCATCCATCTTAGGCATTTTTATATCACATAAAACCAAGTCATAATCGTTGTCTTTTATCATTTCTAACCCTAACAAACCATCTTCTGCTTCTTCTACATTATAGGCATCATTTTCTTCAGAAATAATTTTTTTAAGCACTCTTCTTATCGCTGCTTCATCTTCAATAATTAATATTTTTGACATACTTTTTCTTATTTAATAATATGAACATCTCTTTGCGGAAATGGTATTGAAATATTGTGTTCTCTAAATTTTTTATCAATTGCAAAACGTAAATCGCTTTTTATAATTGTATGTGTATAGCTGTTACTAATATCAAATAACAATTTAAACTCTAAAGCACTATCTCCAAAATTAGTAAAAAGTACTCTTGGAGGTTTGTTTTTAAGTATCTGAGGATGATTATTTGCTACTTCTATTAAAATTTGCTTTACCAAATCTACGTCAGATCCGTAAGCAACTCCTACATCTACCCCTTCGGTAGTTTGCACACCATTTTGAGTCCAATTAAATAAACTCTGTGTTAAAAATTTATGGTTTGGTATTATTAAAACTTTATCATCTATAGTAACTGCTCTAGTTGTTCTTAATTTTATTTCAAGAATCTTGCCAACTTTTCCGTCTACCTCAATAATATCATTAACTGTTAATGTTTTATCAAGTAAAATAAAAATTCCAGAAATAATATCTTGAAACAGTGTTTGAAGCCCCAAACCAATACCTACCAATAAAGCGGCAGAACCTGCTAACAGTACCCCTACTTGTATTCCTGATGATTCTAAAGAAATAATAAGTACTATTAAATATACAAAATACTGTAAAAAAGAAAAAATTGCTTTAAACTTACCTTTGTCTTCTTCGTTTAATCTTTTGTTTACTATTTTTCTTATTAATTTTAATAAAAAGCTTGTTATTAAAATTACAAAAACAATAAAAATAATTGTTTTTACTTCTAAATGAATAGTATCTGTAACTTGTATAGAAAAGTTTAAAAATTGCATTAATCTATCCATCATCTATCCTTTGTATTTAATCCATTTATACATGTCTTTATAACTTGCTTTTTTACCGTACATTAAAATTCCTACTCTATATATTTTAGCCGCTAACCAAACCATAAGCATAAAGGTAGCTATTAAAATTAGCATAGAAACCAATAACTCTACCCAAGAAACCCCAAAAGGCACCCGCATTAACATAACAATTGGGCTAGTAAATGGTATGTAAGAGAACAATACTGCAATAGTACCATGCGGATCATTACTTACTGTTGCAAAGCCTACATATACAGCCAATATTAAAGGAATCATAATAGGAAAAGTAAATTGCTGAGTATCCGTTTCATTATCTACAGCTGCACCAACTGCTGCAAATAAAGAACTGTACAACATAAAACCACCTAAAAAGTAAAACAGAAAAAGCACAAACATTTTTAAAATAGGAAGTTCTAAAATCTCCTGCATCATTAACTGTTCATTAGCACCTACAGTTACATTTTTCATAACCTGTAATTGCTCTTCAGAAAATCTGGCTTTTTGCATTTCTAAAATATCTACACCAAAAATAGCGGAAGCAACAGTTAAAATAATCAACAAAAAAACACCCCAAATACAAAACTGCAATAAACCTGCTGTTGCATTACCTATAATTTTACCTAACATTAACTGAAAAGGTTTTACAGACGATACTATAACCTCTATAATTCTACTGGTTTTTTCTTCAATAACGCTTCTCATTACAGAAGTACCGTAAATCATTACAAACATCATTAATAAATACCCTGCTAAAGCACCCAAACCAATTTTTAACCATTTTTTTGTTTTTGATGATTGCTCGCCAGAAAAATTAAACATTTTAATAACTGTTTTAATTTTAGAGGCTTTAATTTTTTGTAGATCAATACCTAAATTATTTAGTTTTTGATTTCTAATTTTACGCGAAATTCTATTTTCTAACGATTTAACTAGAGATAAATTGGGCGATTTTTTAGAATAAAACACAACAGACTTTGCTAATAGCTCTAAACTATCTTGCTTAGGAATTAGTAATGCTCCGTAGTAAGTACCTTTTTGTACTTTTTCTTTTGTTAAATCAACTCCCAAAGCAGTATAATCTACATATTTAACCGTTTTAGTATCTTTAAAATCTAATTTTGTAAACAAACCAGAATCATCAACAAAAACAATTTTCTTTATTTTATCATCATTTTTTTGCATTAAAAAATAAACCAACGCTCCCATTCCTACCATTAAAAGCGGACTTAAAAACGTCATTACAATAAAAGATTTGTTTCTAATTTTAGCTAAAAATTCTCTTTTAATAATTAGTTGTAATTTTTTCATCTATTAGCTATTTTCTCTAATTGCTTGTATAAAAATATCATTTGCACTAGGTAGTATTTCTACAAAATGCTGTACACTTCCTTTTGTTGTTATGTACCCCAACAAATCGTTTGTAGTAGCACCATTTGTTAATTTAACATTTAAGGTAAGCTCATTATTTAATAATTTAAAATCTGCCGGAAAAACCTCAAAGTTTTCTTTTAAAGTATTGGTAACTTCAGTAGAAAAATCTGTTTTTAAACCTACCTGAAACGTATTGGTTTTGTAGGCACTTTTAATGTCTGTTAATTTTCCGTCTAAAATTTTATTAGACTTGTTTATCAAAGCTATTTCATCGCACATTTCTTCTACAGACTCCATTCTATGTGTCGAAAAAATAATAGTTGCTCCTTTATCTCTTAATTCTAAAATTTCTTGTGCTATTAGTTGCGCATTTATAGGATCGAAACCAGAAAAGGGTTCATCAAAAATTAATAATTTAGGTTGATGTAAAACAGTAACAATAAATTGTACTTTTTGTGCCATCCCCTTAGAGAGTTCTTCTATTTTTTTGTCCCACCAAGCAGCAATATCAAATTTATCAAACCAATATTTCAATCTTTTTTTAGCTTCATTTTTACTTAAACCTTTTAATTGAGCTAAATACAAAGCCTGCTCTCCTACTTTCATAGATTTATACAAACCACGTTCTTCTGGCAGGTAACCAATTTGCTCTACATGCTGTGGTTCCAAAGCCTCACCGTCTAAAAAAACGGTACCACTATCTGGCTTTGTTATTTGGTTTATAATTCTTATTAATGATGTTTTTCCTGCTCCATTAGGCCCTAACAAACCATAAACACTTCCTTTGGGTATTTGTAAAGACACATTGTTTAGGGCTGTAAAATTTCCATATTTTTTTACAACATTGGTAATTTCTAATAAATTGTCCATCTAGTTATTGTCGTTTTTAAAAATTTAGAGGTGTACAAACTTACATATTTAATGTGTTATTAGTTATCTAAGTAATCAATTTGTTACAGTATTAAATTACTATTTTAATTTTTAAAAAAAATAGTATCTTTAAAGAAAAAATTATGCTAAAAAAAATACTTTTTATTTCTTTTCTATTTTCTATCACTAATTTAATTTCTCAAGAATATGAACCTGTTATCAAAGAAGGGTCTTATTGGGATGTATCTGATTATGAAGGTGTTGGATTTTGCTCTTTTAACCATAGAAGATATCAAATTGATTCAGATACCATTATAAACAACAAAATCTATAAAAAAATAAAAAAGCTCCCTATTCAAGGAAATAGATTTCCAGAAGAAAATCCTATATGTATTGATCCTCCTTATTATGTAAATAATGACAACTTTGAATATCTTTATGAATTTGTTAGGGAGGACATTCTTGAAAAAAAAGTATATGTTTATACAGATCGAGTTGATAACCGTGAATATAAAGAATACTTAGTTTGTGATTTTAATCTTAAAAAAGGTGACACTCTAAAAAACCATCCTTATGTTTTTATTGAGAATATAATTTTAGAAAATATAACAATAACGCAAGACGGAAGAAAACAATATAATTTTAACACAAATACTGCTGATTATACAGAAGGAATTGGAACTGATTTAGGTGTTGTCTATCCATACTCCACCAGCGATGCTCTTAGTTCAGGTTCAAGCCTTTTTTGTTGGGGTAACATAGATAACCCTAACGATTGTGCAACAGTTTTAAGTACTAAAAATTTTAATTTTTCATCAATAAAAATATACCCTAATCCTGTTAAAGATATTTTAACTATTACAAACACAGAAAATATAACTGTAAAAATACTTTCTGTATCGGGTTCTCTCTTAAAAGAACAATCCTCTTCTTCAAATATAACATTAGACCTTTCTTTTTTAAATAGCGGTATTTATATTTTAGAAATATCTAACCTTAAAGGGAAAAAAACAACCAAGATACTAAAGCAATAAATAATTTTATTGCTTCTACTCTCTCTTTTAAATTTCTAATTTTTTTGTTAAAATTTACTATGCACGCATAATTTATTGTTATTTATTATGCATGCATAGTAAATTTTATTATATTTGGGTAAATGGATAGAGACAAAACAATAGATCATCAATTAAGAGCTACATGGCAAGCCGTTGCAAAAATGTATAACGAGCAAGCTTTACAGTACAATAGTACTATGGCTACTGCTTTTGTTCTTTTAAATGTTGATAAAGAAAAAGGCACTCCTTCTACTGCTTTAGGACCTTTAATGGGCATGGAGCCTACAAGTCTTTCTAGAATTTTAAAAACTATGGAAGATAAAGGAACTATATACAGAACTAAAAACCCTGATGACGGCAGAAGCGTTATCATTAAATTAACAGAGCAAGGAAAAAACATGAGAAAAATATCTAAAGGGCATGTTATACAATTTAATGATGCGGTTTCTAAAGCAGTCTCTAACAAAGAGTTAGAAGGTTTTTTTAAAGTAACAACAACAATAAATAAATTAATTACTAATAAAGAAATTTATAGTAATCATTAATAACAAACTTGTAAAACAATTAACTAATGGCAAGAAGAATTAAAAAAATAGCAATAATTGGCTCTGGAATTATGGGTAGTGGCATTGCCTGTCATTTTGCCAATATTGGCGTAGAAGTTCTTTTATTGGACATTGTTCCAAGAGAATTAAACGAAAAAGAAAAAGCAAAAGGACTTACCCTAGACAACAAAATAGTACGTAACCGATTGGTTAATGATGCTTTAAAGGCTTCATTAAAGTCGAAACCATCTCCTATTTATAGTCAAAAATTTGCGAATAGAATTACTACAGGAAATCTAGAAGATGATATTGCTAAAATAGCAGATGTAGACTGGATAATGGAAGTAGTTGTAGAACGCTTAGATATTAAAAAATCTGTTTTCGAAAAAGTAGAAAAACACAGAACTCCAGGTACTATTATTTCTTCTAATACTTCTGGTATTCCTATACAGTTTATGAACGAAGGAAGAAGTGATGATTTTAAACAACACTTTGCGGTAACTCATTTTTTTAATCCTCCAAGATATTTAAAACTTTTTGAGGTAGTTCCTGGTCCTGATTGTAAAAAAGAGGTTACCGATTTTTTAATGATGTATGGAGAAAAGTTCTTAGGTAAAACTGCTGTTTTAGCTAAAGACACTCCTGCTTTTATAGGTAATAGAATTGGAATTTTTGGTATTCAGTCATTATTTCATCAAGTAAAAGAATTAGGCTTAACAGTAGAAGAAGTAGACAAGTTAACAGGCCCAGTTATTGGCCGTCCAAAATCTGCTACTTTTAGAACAGTAGATGTTGTTGGTTTAGACACGCTGGTACACGTTGCTAACGGAATTTATGAAAATTGCCCTACCGATGAAGCTCATGAACTTTTTAAACTACCTGCTTTTATTAGTACAATGATGGAAAATAAATGGCTAGGAAGCAAAACAGGACAAGGTTTTTATAAAAAAACTGTAAATGCTGAAGGTAAAAAAGAAATCTTAACACTAGATTTAGACACGATGGAGTATCGTGCTTCTAAAAGAGCAAAATTTGCTACACTAGAACTTACCAAAACAATAGATAAGCCTATTGATAGATTTAAAATTTTAGTAAGCGGAAAAGACAAAGCAGGAGAATTTTATAGAAAGAATTTTGCAGCAATGTTTGCATATGTACAAAACAGAATACCTGAAATATCTGACGAGCTTTACAAGATAGATGATGCTATGAAAGCTGGTTTTGGTTGGGAAAACGGTCCTTTTGAAATTTGGGATGCTGTTGGCGTTGCAAAAGGAATTGAGTTAATGAAAGCTGAAGGACATGAACCTGCTACTTGGGTTACAGAAATGGTAAATGCAGGAGAAACATCTTTTTATTCTGTTAAAAATGGAGCTACTTATTTTTATGACATTCCTAAAAAAGAGCAAGCTAAAAAACCAGGACAAGATGCTTTTATTATTTTAGATAATATTAGAAAATCGAATCAAGTATTTAAAAACTCTGGTGTAGTTATAGAAGATATTGGAGATGGTATTTTAAATATCGAATTTCAATCTAAAATGAACACTATTGGAGGCGATGTTTTAGCAGGAATAAATAAAGGTATTGATTTAGCTGAAAAAGATTTTCAGGGGTTAGTTGTAGGAAATCAAGCTGCAAACTTTTCTGTAGGTGCTAACATTGGTATGATTTTTATGATGGCAGTAGAGCAAGAATATGACGAGTTAAATTATGCTATTAAATATTTTCAAGATACCATGATGCGTATGCGATACTCATCTATACCAACAATTTCTGCACCGCATGGTATGGCTTTGGGTGGTGGTTGCGAATTATCTTTACACGCAGATAAAGTTGTTGCTGCAGCAGAAACTTACATGGGGTTAGTAGAGTTTGGTGTTGGTGTTATTCCTGGTGGTGGTGGCTCTAAAGAAATGGCTTTAAGAGCGTCAGATTCTTTTATTAAGGGAGATGTAGAACTTAATGTGTTACAAGAAAACTTCTTAACCATTGGTATGGCAAAAGTATCAACTTCTGCATACGAAGCTTTTGATTTAGGTCTATTGCAAAAAGGTAAAGATGTAATTGTTGTCAATAAAAATCGACAAATAGCTACAGCAAAGGCACATGCAAAATTAATGGCAGAAAGTGGTTATACACAACCTGCTAAAAGAAAAGATGTAAAAGTACTAGGTAAACAAGCCTTAGGAATGTTTTTAGTAGGTACAGACTCTATGGAGCACTCTAAATACATTTCTGAACACGACCAAAAAATTGCAAATAAATTAGCTTATGTAATGGCTGGTGGAGACTTATCTGAACCCACATTGGTTACCGAACAATATTTACTAGATATTGAAAGAGAAGCCTTTTTATCTCTTTGTACAGAAAGAAAAACCTTAGAAAGGATTCAGCACATGTTAAAAACAGGTAAACCTTTAAGAAATTAAAATTATGAAAACAGCATATATAGTAAAAGCATACAGAACCGCAGTTGGTAAAGCACCAAAAGGACTTTTCCGTTTTAAAAGAGCAGATGAATTAGGAGCAGAAACTATTCAGTACATGATGAAAGAATTGCCAAATTTAGACGTCAAACGTATAGATGATGTTATTGTTGGTAATGCAATGCCAGAGGGTTCACAAGGGTTAAATATGGCTCGTTTTATATCTTTAATTGGGTTAAACTCTGTAGATGTTCCTGGAGTAACAGTTAATCGTTTTTGTTCATCAGGATTAGAAACTATTGCCATGGCAGCTGCTAAAATTCAAGCAGGTATGGCTAATTGTATTATTGCAGGTGGTGCAGAAAGTATGAGTTCTGTACCCATGACTGGTTTTAAACCAGAATTAAATTACGACACTATAAAATCTGGTCATGCAGATTATTATTGGGGTATGGGAAATACCGCAGAGGCAGTTGCTAATCAATTTAAAATATCTAGAGAAGACCAAGACGAATTTGCTTTTAATTCTCATATGAAGGCATTAAAAGCACAAGCAGAAAATCGCTTTCAAGATCAAATAGCACCTATAGAAGTTTCTCAAACTTTTTTAGATGAAAATGGAAAAAAGCAAACAAAAAAATATACGGTTACTAAAGACGAAGGTCCTAGACAAGGTACAAATGTGGCAGTTTTAAATAAATTAAGACCTGTATTTGCTGCTGGCGGAAGTGTTACCGCAGGTAACTCTTCTCAAATGAGTGATGGTGCTGCTTTTGTAATGGTGATGAGTGAAGAAATGGTAAAAGAATTAAACATAGAGCCTATTGCAAGAATGGTAAATTATGCCGCTGCTGGTGTAGAACCAAGAATTATGGGTATTGGACCTGTTGCAGCCATACCTAAAGCTTTAAAACAAGCTGGTTTACAACAAAATGATATTGATTTAATAGAGCTAAATGAAGCTTTTGCTTCTCAATCTCTTGCAGTAATGAGAGAGCTTAACATTAACCAAGAGATTGTTAATGTTAACGGAGGTGCTATTGCTTTAGGGCATCCATTAGGCTGTACAGGCGCAAAATTATCGGTACAGCTTTTTGACGAAATGCGTAAACGCAACATGAATAATAAATATGGAATGGTAACTATGTGTGTAGGAACTGGACAAGGCGCTGCCGGTATCTTCGAATTTCTTTCTTAAAAGAGAAAAGAGAGTATAGAAAAAGAGAAAAAAGATGGTTTTAAAACAAAGACATAATTACAAGAACTTAAAGATTTGGAAACTTAGTTTAGAAATTACAAACGATATTTCTGATATTCTTTTAGAGTTTCCTAGACACGAAAGATATGATTTAAGCGCTCAAATGAGTAGATGTTCTGTTTCTATGCCTAGTAATATAGCAGAAGGTTCTTCAAGAACTAATAAATCTTTTAGTCATTACATAGATATTTCTTTGGGTTCATCTTTTGAATTAGGGACTCAATTATTAGTAGCTAAACATAGACAATATATAACTGAAATTAATTTAAAAAAATTAGAAGAAAAAATAGAAGAATTCCAAAGAATGACCATGGGATTTCAAAATAGCCTCAAATAAAGGTCTATTTTCTATTTTTCTTTCTTCTATAATCTAAAATAAAATAATAAAATGGCAGAACTATTAAGAGGTGGACAATTCCTTGTAAAGGAAACAAACTGTGAAGATATTTTTACTCCAGAAGATTTTACTGAAGAGCAACAAATGATGAAAGAAGCGGTACAAGAATTTAATGACCGCGAAATTATTCCGCATAGAAACCGTTTTGAAGCTAAAGATTATGCTTTAACAGAAGAGGTTATGCGTAAAGCTGGTGAGCTTGGTTTTTTAGGTGTTTCTGTTCCTGAAGAGTTCTCTGGTTTAGGTATGGGATTTGTTTCTACGATGCTAACCTGCGATTATATATCTTCGGGTACAGGTTCTTTTAGTACAGCTTTTGGGGCGCATACAGGTATTGGTACAATGCCAATTACATTGTATGGTACACAAGCACAAAAAGAAAAATATGTACCTAAATTAGCTACAGGAGAATGGTTTGGTGCATACTGCTTAACAGAACCTGGTGCCGGATCTGATGCAAATTCTGGAAAAACAACAGCAGAGTTATCTGCCGATGGAAAATCATACAAAATTAACGGACAAAAAATGTGGATTTCAAACGCAGGATTTTGTAGCGTAATGATTGTTTTTGCTAGAATAGAAAACGATAAAAACATTACTGGTTTTATTGTTGAATATGATAAAGAAAATCCTAACGGAATAACCCTTGGTGAAGAAGAACATAAATTGGGTATTAGAGCATCGTCTACCAGACAAGTATTTTTTAACGACACCGTTGTACCTGCTGAAAATATGTTAGCTGGACGTGGAGAAGGTTTTAAAATAGCAATGAATGCTTTAAATGTTGGTAGAATAAAATTAGCTGCTGCTTGCTTAGACTCTCAAAGAAGAGTTATTACAGGTGCAGTAAAATATGCTAACGAGCGTAAACAATTTAAAACGCCTATTGCCAACTTTGGAGCTATTAAAGTAAAATTAGCTGAAATGGCAACGAGTGCTTACGCAGGAGAATCTGCATCTTATAGAGCTGCTAAAAATATAGAAGACAGAATTGCATTAAGAGTAGAAGCTGGTAATAGTCATCAAGAAGCCGAATTAAAAGGTGTAGAAGAATATGCTATAGAATGTTCTATTTTAAAAGTAGCGGTGTCTGAAGATATTCAAAATTGTGCAGATGAAGGTATTCAAATATACGGTGGTATGGGATTCTCTGAAGAAACTCCTATGGAGGCTGCATGGAGAGACGCAAGAATTGCTCGTATTTACGAAGGTACCAATGAAATTAACAGAATGCTATGTGTAGGTATGCTTGTTAAAAAAGCAATGAAAGGTCATGTAGATCTTTTAGGTCCTGCAACTGCTGTTGCTGATGAATTGTTAGGAATTCCTTCTTTTGAAACACCTGATTTTTCTGAGTTATTTTCTGAGGAGAAAATGATGATTAAAAAATTAAAGAAAACTTTTTTAATGGTAGCTGGAGCTGCAATGCAAAAATTTGGAGCTGATTTAGAACAACATCAACAATTATTAATTGCTGCGGCAGATATTTTAATTGAAATATATATGGCAGAATCTGCTATTTTAAGAACAGAAAAAAATGCAAAACGTTTTGGCGAAGAAGCACAATCTGTACAAATAGCCATGTCTAAACTATATTTATACCACGCTGTAGACATAATTGAAGAAAAAGGAAAAGAAAGTATTATTTCTTTTGCTGAAGGTGATGAGCAACGTATGTTACTTATGGGCTTAAAACGTTTTACAAAATATGCAAACTACCCAGATATTGTAGATTTACGTAACGAAATAGCTGAAAAAGTAAAAGCTGAAGAGAAATATTGTTTTTAAACAAAAATATATTTATCAATAAAAAAAGGATTGTTATTTAAAAATAACAATCCTTTTTAGTTATAAAACATCTTAAAATTAAAGAAACTATTTATTCAAAATCTCAGAAATATTAGGTTTAAAATAATTAGGACCTTTTAAAACTTTTCCGTCTTCTCTATAAATAGGCTTCCCATCTTCTCCTAACTTACTCATGTTAGAACGTTGTATTTCATTAAAAACCTCATCTATTTTATCTTGCATACCATGTTCTATAATTGTTCCGCACAAAATATATAACATATCACCTAAAGCATCTGCAACCTCAACCAAATCGTTATTTTTTGCAGCTTCTAAATATTCTTCATTTTCTTCTTTCATTAAATTAAAACGAAGTGTGTTTCTATCATCTCCTATACTAGCTATAGGTTTTGTATTCATGTTTAGTTTAAAAGCTGTATGAAAAGCTGTTACAGCTGCTATTTTATCTTTCATGGTATTATTGTTTTATTAATTTTTATAAATCGGAAGTTAATAAATAATCATAGAAATTAAACATAAATCTAGTATCTATAACTACACTACTAGTTTGCTTAGTATTTTTAACATAACCGTAATTATTTTAAAAAAAACTACTAATTAAAGTTTATAAGTTTTTAAAAAGTGGAAACAGTGTACTTTTAATTTGTAATTTTGTTACTTCTAACTAGTACTTACTAAATAGAAGATTAAATTGCTAAAAAAGATTTTTAACAAATTATTAATTACAATTATTAAAGAATACCCAATATGTTTTTAGGTGCTTATTTTACTACAGGAAGAATTATTTTTATAATTTTCTTTGTGATTGCTTTTGTTACTTTAATGATCTACAGCTATAAAAAAGACATTAAAAATCATAATAGACATTACAAAGGTTCAGGAAAAAAAGTACTTATTTACGGTAGTTTAGTAATTGCTGTTTTTATAGCAATACGTATTCTGTTTGGTAATTAAGTTAGTTTATTTTTTCTACTTCGCTCAGTTTTTCATGATCTAATACAGTAAAGCCTTCTTTATTAAAACTTGCAGATGATTTGTATTTTACATCTAGTTCTAATTTAGAAAAACTATAAGAATAAATCTGATAAACTCTCTGAGCAAAAGATTCTTCGTGATAATCTATTAAAACGTATAAAAAAGCTTCTAATTTAGCTAATTCTTTATTAGAAAATTTAAACAGAGGACTATCTTTATCTATCTGATGTACAATTGTCCAAACAGTTGGTAAGTACATTATTTTATCTCTTTCTAAATCTAAAGTAAAAAAGTTTCTTTTAAACGCTCCTTTTTTGTTTTTCTCTGTAATAGATAAAGTTACAGTAATACTGGGTTCTATCATTACCGTTTTTCTACTATTCATTAAACGAAACATTAATGCCCGTTCTCCATTAAATTCTCTAACAATAAAATTATCACTAAACTTAATATTGGCTTTGGGTTTAGAAAAACGACCGTATAATAGACCTGTTATAAAAGAAAAACTTAACAAGCCAATCATTGCTTCAAAAGCTGCTATAAAATTTGCGGTAATTCCTTTAGGAGCAATACCTCCATAACCTACAGTAGTTAATGTTTGTGCACTGAAAAAAAATCCGTTTAAAAAATCTTGTAAAAAAGTTCCCTTAGGTTTAGTAATCTGTTCTATACCAATACCTACATACAAAAGCCCAAAAACAACATTTAAAACAATGTAAGCAACAAGAATTAAAAAGAAAAAATACCACCAAGAAAGATCTACAAAATAGGCATATAAATCATTAATATTACGTTTTCTGTTTATATGCAATACATTACTACTACCATTACTGCTAATAATACCTTTTGCATTTTTTTTAGAGGTATAACCAAAACCAGGATCTTTTATAGATTTTGCCATTTGTAATTATTACTATTTAGTAGTACCTAAAAACTTATTAAATTTCGTTTATAAATAGCTTTAAATCGTTTTCTATTAGATGTGTGAATAAGCCCATAAATTAAAAAGCAACTTACATCTAATAAAAAATAGAATAAACTAATACCACTAGGTGGATTGTTACTTGGTAAAAAAGAGAAAAAATTAAAGGCTGTATCTGGCCATTTCCACGCACCAAATGCGGTACCTCCTATTTCTAAAATAGCAACTAAAATATACATTGAATAAAAAAAGAGTCTGTCTTTTGGTCTTTTTAACAATAATAAAAAAACTCCTGCTGTCATTACAAAACCAAAAACGTCGTAAAAAAACAGTAAATATATGGTAGCTAATACTATAATAATAATTGCAAAAAATTGCTCTATAGCTTTGTGGTGTTTTCTAATGTAAGAATCTTTACTAAAAATAAAAACTCTACCATACAACGCTGCATGACCAAAAGGTACATACCATGGTACATTTTCTAATCTATACGTATACATCCCTAAAAAAACAGAGAAAAAATATTCTCCTAAAAGACCTACAATTACAGCATAAATCATCAATTTTCTAGTTCTTGGATAAGCTCGATAATACATTAATAGAAAGCTTAAAATAGCTAAAATATTAATTGGAGTTTGAGAATCTAAAATATGTGTTGTAAAGTAAGTACCATCAAAAAATAAAATAAAAACAAACAGTATAAAAATGCCTATTTTTCTACTAAAAATGTAAAATATTTTTAATAATTCTTCTTTTTTTAATGATGCTATTAACATGATGTAGGATGTTTAAAACAATCTGTTGTATGATCGTTAACCATACCTATTGCTTGCATAAATGCATAAATTACAGTAGAACCAACAAATTTAAAACCTCTTTTTTTTAAATCTTTAGAAATCGTATCTGATAGTAACGTTGTTGCAGGTACTTCGTCTTTGCTATTAAAAGTATTTATAATAGGTTTGTTATTTACATAACTCCATATAAAATCAGAAAAAGAACCAAACTCTTTTTGTATTTCTATAAACAATTGAGCGTTGGTAATTGCACTTCTTATTTTAAGTTTATTTCTTATAATACCAGCATCTAACATCAAAGATTCGTATTTACTTTCTGGATATTTAGATATTTTTTCAAAGTCAAAATTATCAAATGCTTTTCTAAAGTTTTCTCTTTTATTTAAAATGGTAATCCAACTTAAACCTGCTTGAAAAGTTTCTAAAATTAAAAATTCAAATAGCGTTGCATCATCAAACACAGGCTCTCCCCACTCATTGTCATGATACGCTTTGTACAAGTTACTATCGGTTACCCAAAAACACCTATTTTTCATGTTTTTTTTTGATTGTATTTTTTGAAGTTTAAAATTAATGTTAAAAGCTGTAATAAGCTACCTATTTAATATTATTTTTTGCAACTTAAAGAACTATTCTAATTCTGGTAATTATGCGAATGACTAAACAAATTCTTTTTCTGTTTATTTTAGGTTCTTTTTTATATGCCTGTTCTCCTTCTTTAAATCACAAAACAACAAATAAAGAACAGCCTGTTGTAATTGCAAATGATAGCTTAGAATATGAAATAATTATTTTAGACATTGGTTTTAACTCTTTTTTAAATACAGTTGCAAAACCTAAAGGATTTTATTCTCAAAATTATTTAGAGATACGAAATAGAGTTTGGGTAAACATTTGGAACACTAGAGCCTTAAACTCTGCATACAATACTAGTATTTATGAAAACCAAATAGATTATGATGCTCATATAAACTACGGATACCATGTAAACTACATGCTTTTTAATTACTTTGTTTTTGCTCAGCAAAAATACAAGATAAATTTAGGCGGAGGTTTTTCTAATAGAATTAGATAATTTTCTGATACTTTACAAAACTATAATCGTACTTATTTTTTTCATCAGCCTTACAATCTTCTCTTGCTACTTCTTTCCAATATTGAGTATCTATTTCAGGAAAAAACACATCGGCATTAAACGTTTCATGTACTTTTGTAATATCTAATTGATCAGCTAATCCTTTTTCTATCGTTTCTTTGTATATCTGCGCACCACCAATAATAAATACTTGCTCTTGGTCTTTTGCCAAAGCAATTGCTTCTTCTATACTATTAGCTATTAAACACCCTTCTTTAAAATAATTTTTGTTTCTAGTGATGATAACAGTAGTTCTGTTAGGCAACGGTTTTCCTATAGACTCAAAAGTATTTCTACCCATTAATATAAAATTACCAGTAGTTACTTTTTTAAATCTTTTTAAATCTGCTGGTAAATGCCATATTAAATCGTTGTCTTTTCCTAAAGCATTATTTTTAGAGATTGCTGCAATTACTGTAACCATATTCATAAATTATTTCTCTAACAAAATTAAGATAATTCTACGAAAGTTTTACTTTTTTAATTTTTGATGAGAATTACCCTCTCTAATTTATTAAAAAACACTGACAATCAACCAATAAAGCATTCTTTAGTTTATACAAACAATAATATACACTTTGTTTTATTTAGGATTGTCAATATTTTGTGTTACCATTTTACAAAACTGATAATTATTAAAAATTCTTACTTAATATAGTTTGTTTTAAAAATTATCTTACATATTTTTACTTAAAATCTTTGAATAATAAAAATTATGGCAATCAAAAAACAATTTTTAAAAAGCAAGCCAGTATGTAAAGTAACTTTTACTGTACCTGCTGAAAATGCTGAAAAAGTAGCAGTTATAGGATGTTTTAATAAATGGAATGATGAGGCTACTCCTTTAAAAAAATTAAAAAATGGGTCTTTTAAAGGTACTGTAGATTTAAAATCTGGTAGTACTTATGAATTTAGATATTTGGTTGATGGAGCTTATATTAATGAGCAAGATGCAGATAGTTTTGCTTGGAATGATTATGCTGGTGCAGAAAATAGCATCTTACAATTATAAAAACTTAAAAACGCTTTTAAACTATGTTTAAAAGCGTTTTTTTTATAT
Organism: uncultured Polaribacter sp.; assembly: GCA_937936695.1. Classification (GTDB taxonomy): domain Bacteria; phylum Bacteroidota; class Bacteroidia; order Flavobacteriales; family Flavobacteriaceae; genus Polaribacter. Next base: position 715 of record CALHCK010000014.1, on the reverse strand, counting down.
TGCTACACTACCTTTTATATGCGGGTGTGGATTGTAATCTATCAACTCAAAATCATTAAAAGTAAAGTTAAAAATATCTTTTACTTCTGGATTTATTTTCATGGTAGGCAATGGCCTAATTTCTCTTGACAATTGCAATTCTAATTGCTCTTTGTGATTGTTATAAATATGCGCATCTCCAAAGGTATGAATAAATTCTCCTGGTTCATACCCGCATACCTGTGCTATCATCATTGTAAATAGTGCATAAGAAGCAATATTAAAAGGGACTCCTAAAAATATGTCTGCACTTCTTTGATATAACTGACAAGATAACTTACCGTTGGCTACATAAAATTGAAAAAAGGCATGACATGGAGGCAATGCTGCTTTACCATTTGCTACATTTTCTGAAAAAGAAACAGAAGTATCTGGTAAAACTGAAGGGTTCCATGCTGAAACCAACATTCTTCTTGAATTTGGATTATTTTTTAATGACTGAATAACGTCTTTTAATTGATCTATTTCATCACTATTCCAATTACGCCATTGATGCCCATAAACAGGACCTAAATCGCCATTTTCATCTGCCCATTCATTCCAAATTCTTACACCATTTTCTTGTAAATAAGAAATATTAGTATCGCCTTTTATAAACCACAGTAACTCATATATAATAGATTTTAAATGCAGTTTTTTAGTGGTAACCATAGGAAAACCTTCACTTAAATCAAAA
>CALHCK010000013.1 GCA_937936695.1 uncultured Polaribacter sp. | reverse complement strand
GGAAGGGTAATGGAAAGTGCAGGAGAAGATCCATATTTAAATGCTGTTGTTGGTGTAGCTAGGGTTAAAGGTTTTCAGGGTGATGATTTATCTAAAGAAACCACCATTGCGGCATGTGCAAAACATTTTGCAGGCTATGGTTTTGCCGAAGCTGGTAGAGATTACAATACTGTAAATGTAGGAGAGTTTGAGTTACATAATGCAATTTTACCCCCTTTTAAAGCAGTTGCTAAAGCAGGTGTAGCTACTTTTATGAATGCCTTTAATGATATTGATGGAATACCAGCTACCGGACATAAAATGTTACAAAGAGATATTTTAAAGGGTGATTGGGGTTGGGATGGTTTTGTTGTTTCTGATTGGGGATCTATTGGAGAAATGCAAATTCATGGTTTTGCTAAAAATAAAAAACAAGCGGCTAAAATTGCATTAAATGCTGGAAGTGATATGGATATGGAATCGCATGCCTATGAAATGCATTTAAAAGCATTAATTAAAGAAAATAAAGTATCTGAAGAAAATTTAAACAATGCTGTAAAACGTATTTTAAGAATTAAGTTTCAGTTGGGTTTGTTTGATGATCCTTATAAATATTGCAATAATAAAAGAGAAAAAAATAGTATTTATACGGCACAACACATTGCAGCGGCAAGAGAGGTAGCTAAAAAATCGATTGTGTTATTAAAAAATCATAATAAGATACTGCCTATAAAAAAGGATATTAAAAGTGTTGCAGTTATTGGTCCTTTTGCAAATGATAAAGATACTCCTTTAGGTAACTGGAGGGGGAAAGCAGTTTATAACTCTGCTGTTTCATTATTAGAAGGTGTAAAAACTAAAGTTAGTAAAAACACAAAAGTCTTTTATGAGAAAGGAGTTGCAGTAAATATTCCTACTATTAAACCAGGTAAAAATCAGTTTATGCATCCTTTAAAAATAGAAAATAAAGACAGAACAGGTATTGCAAAAGCAGTTGCGGTTGCTAAAAAAGCAGATGTTGTTTTTTTAGCTATTGGAGAGCATGCGTATCAATCTGGAGAAGGTAGAAGTAGGGTTGATATTGGTTTTGCTGGTTTGCAGAACGAATTGTTGGAGGCGATTTATAAAGTGAATAAAAATGTTGTTATAGTTTTGTCTGCTGGTAGACCAATGGATATTTCTAAGGCGTCTAAAACTGTACCAGGAATTTTGTTAAGTTGGCATTTAGGATCTGAGTCTGGAAATGCAATTGCAGATGTTTTATTTGGAGATTATAATCCTTCAGGAAAATTACCTGTTTCTTTTCCTAGAAACGTGGGGCAAGAGCCGTTGTATTACAATCAAAAAAATACGGGAAGGCCTTTTAGTGATAAATTTGTTACATATTCGGGGTATGAAGATGTGAAGAAAACTCCGTTGTACCCTTTTGGTTTTGGTTTAAGTTATACTACGTTTTCTTATGATAATTTAAGAGTTAGTGCTAACGAAATAAATAAAAACGGTTTAGTTGAATTGTCTGTAGATATAAAAAATACTGGAAATGTCTTTGGAGAAGAGGTGGTGCAGTTGTATATACGAGATTTGGTAGCAAGTGTTGCAAGACCTGTAAAAGAATTAAAAGGATTTAAAAAAATAGGTTTGAAACCAGGAGAGGTTAAAACTGTTGTTTTTAAAGTAGGAACTAAAGAATTGCAGTTTTATACTGCTAATAAAAAATGGGAAGTAGAAGCTGGAGATTTTGAACTTTTTGTTGGTGCAAATGCAACCACTCAGATGAAAAAAAAGCTTGTGGTAAAATAATTTTTTCGTGTTAAATCAATCTTTTAAATCCTAATAAAAAAAAACTACATATTTTTGCACATTAAAATAATGTGTTTTTAAAACGCATTCGCGACAAACTAAAAAGAGAAATGGCAAAGAATTTAGTAATAGTAGAGTCACCAGCAAAAGCAAAAACAATTGAGAAATTCTTGGGAAAGGAGTTTCAAGTAGAATCTAGTTTTGGGCATATTGCAGACCTACCATCCAAAGAATTGGGTATAGATGTAGAAGGAGATTTTAGTCCAAAATATATAGTTTCTGATGATAAAAAATCAGTAGTAAAAAAACTGAAAAGTTTAGCAAAAAAAGCAGCAACTGTTTGGTTAGCAAGTGATGAGGATCGAGAAGGAGAGGCTATTGCGTGGCATTTAAAAGAACAGTTAGATTTAAAGGATGAAAATACAAAACGTATTGTTTTTCATGAAATTACAAAGAAAGCTATTTTAAAAGCAGTAGACAATCCAAGAGATATAGATTATAATATGGTAAATGCGCAGCAAGCGCGTAGAGTATTAGATAGACTTGTTGGGTACGAATTATCTCCGGTTTTATGGAGAAAAGTAAAAGGAGGTTTGTCTGCAGGTAGAGTGCAGTCTGTAGCTGTAAGGCTAATTGTAGAGAGAGAAAGAAGTATTTTAGAATTTAAGACTAAAACACATTATAAAGTTGTAGCAGAGTTTTCTAATAAAGATGGAAAAACCTTTAAAGCTACAATTCCTAAGAATTTTGACTCTAAGAAAAGTGCAGAAGCATTTTTAAAATCATGTGCAAAAGCAGATTTTTCGATAGCAGAATTAACTAAAAAGCCTGCTAAAAAATCGCCAGCAGCACCATTTACAACATCTACCTTGCAACAAGAAGCTTCAAGAAAATTAGGTTTTCCGGTTGCAAAAACAATGCAAGTAGCACAGAGGTTGTATGAGGCAGGTTTAATTACCTATATGAGAACAGATAGTGTAAATTTATCTGTAGAAGCAAGAAATGCTGCCGAAGAAGAAATTACAAATTACTACGGAAAAGAATATAGTAAACAACGTGTTTTTAAATCGAAAGCAAAAGGAGCTCAAGAAGCTCACGAAGCTATTAGACCAACAAACATGAAAATGCATACAATTGATACTGAGTATGATCAAAACAGATTGTATGACTTA
>CALHCK010000012.1 GCA_937936695.1 uncultured Polaribacter sp. | reverse complement strand
AGTTTATCTTCGAACTTACGCCAGAAAAGCATGTCTTTGTACCAATCTAAATAGGTTTGTTTGGTGATTTTTTTCATTACTGTTAATTATTGTTTTGTTTTTTTAAGATTACCTAAGCTTGTTATTATTAAATAATCGAATCACAAAAATAACTGTTTTAGATAGAATAAAAAAAAGAGTTTGCTATAATTTACAGGAAATGTTTTATTTAACAGATTATTTGTTTTTTGCTATAACAATTGTAGCTTTTGCTCCAGTAGCTAAATTCCACTCGTTGGCAGAAATTAATTCATTTTTATCATTAAATACTTTAAAACCAGCAGTATTTGGTCCAGAAGATCCTTGGTTTAAAGCTTTAAATGCAATACGGTTTATTCCTACTTTTAAAGGAATATTAAAACGCTGATAGTTTCTTCTTAAAACGATATTCGCAATAACGGGTTCATCATTAACTAAAATTGTAACCTTATCTCCATCAGGATATTGAAAATCTCTACATATTATAAGAACACTTTTAGACTCTGTTCTAAAGCTTCCTAAATCTTGATCTATTTTTGGGTAAAAATATAGTCCGTTTATTTTTTTTAACGATTTAGAAAAGTTTTCTTCTCTTATTTTTTCGGCAGTTAAAATTCCTTTTTTATTAAAATCTTCCTCTGCTTGTTTTTTTGTTATCTTCTTTTGTTCTTGCTCATAAGCATTCTTAAAACCGTTGTTACTATTTGGTGTTATAGATTTTGGTTTGTTTACCTTTTTAGAATTACTTAATAGAATGCCCTTTATTTTTCCTTGATTTTTGCTGCCATTATTACTGTCTAATTGCGCAGATAAGTTGGTAACGGTAAAAGCAAAAAACAGAAGTGCAAATTTTGTGTATATTTTCATTTTATTAGCGTATTCTAAAGAAGTATAAGCAAAGATAATGCCGATTTTTAAATAAGAGTCGTTTTTAAAATGTTAAAACTTACTATTGTATAGCAAAATTGAAGTAAGTTTTAGGATAAGGTTCAAACCTTAAAGTAAAGTGCCACCACTCGTATTTATAAGGTCTAAAGTTTTGGTTTACTAGTGTTTTACGTAATAGTTTTCTGTTTGCTATTTGTTTTTTAGAAAGCTTATTGTATGAAAAATGAGAACTAATACCAAAAAAGTCATAAGGACTACCCATGTCTAATTCTTTTCCTGTTTTTTTATCTATAATAGTAAGGTCTACTGTGCTACCTCTTGTGTGCCCAGATCTAGAAGAAATATAACCTCTTTTAAAAAGGGTAGATTTAGCTACTTCAGGGTAATAAGTCTGTTTCATGAGTGTGTCATTTAAAACTTTTGCCCATTTTACAAAATGATTCACAGCTTGTTGTGGTCTGTAAGCATCAAATATTTTAAGACACAATCCTTTTTTTAAAAGAATTTGTTGCGCTTTTTTTAACGCTATGGCTGTTTGTTTTGTAACAATTACGCAATTCTTATGGTAGCCATCAATAGGCTTTCCTATAAAATTATTGGTAGTTAAGTACCTAAGTTCAGATTGTATTGTGCTGTCTATATCAGATAAGTATACAAATCCGTCTGGTAATTTTTGAGCTTTTGTATATAGAGCAGCAAAAAGTAAAAAAAATAAAATAGCTTTTTTCATAGATCAAAAATAACAAAACTTTTAAGAGCTTTTGTATTTAAAAATAAATGTGTTTTTATAATTGAAAACTCATTGAAATTTAGTAACTTAAAAAAGGGTTAGTTCTATTGAATTTTTTATCTTTAAAAAATTTTTGAAGAGGAGATGGATACCAATAAATACAAAGTTACAGGAGCTATTAAACTAACTGATTTTAAGACAAATGAAGTTGATGTTTCGGCTAAGAAGAAATTAAAAAAAATAAGAAAAAAGCTAAGCGAAGTACAAGATACCATGTATGCAGAAGGCAAGTATGCCATGTTAATTTGTTTACAAGGGATGGATACTGCTGGTAAAGACAGCTTAATTAGAGAAGTTTTTAAAGATGTTAATGCGCGTGGAGTAGAGGTACATAGCTTTAAAGTGCCTACAGATTTAGAAAATAAACATGATTTTTTATGGAGACATTACATTGCTTTGCCTGCCAAAGGAAAAATAGGCGTTTTTAACAGAACACATTATGAAAATGTTTTGGTAACTAGAGTTCATCCTGAATATGTGTTAGGAGAAAATATACCAGGTATAAATGCAGTAGAAGATATAGATACAGCTTTTTACCATGATAGAATGGATAGAATTAATGCTTTTGAAAAACACCTTACTGCCAGTGGTACTATTGTTTTAAAATTCTTTTTAAACTTATCTAAACAAGAACAAAAAAACAGGTTGTTACGTAGGCTAAATATTCCTGAGAAAAACTGGAAATTTTCTGCAGGAGATTTAAAAGAGCGCAAACTATGGGATAATTACCAAGAGTGTTACCAAGATTTATTAAATAGAACCTCTAAAAAATATGCTCCGTGGTATGTAATACCTGCAGATGATAAACCAACTGCAAGATATTTATTAGCAGATATTGTGTTAACAACGCTAAAAAAATACGACTTTAAAGAACCAACGCTTCCTGCTAAAATACAAGATCAAGTAGCGGATTTTAAAGAGGCTTTAGAAAACGAATAAATTTTTAAGTATTTAAAAATAAACTATAAAATAAGTCTCTTTTTTAATAGAGATATAAACAGAAAAATGAATTTAAAATTAATAAAACCTATTGTATTTTTTGATTTAGAGACTACTGGGGTTAATATTGCTACAGATAGAATTGTTGAAATTTCTATTTTAAAAGTATTTCCTAATGGAAATAAAGAAAGTAAAACTTGGTTGGTAAATCCTGAAGTTAAAATTCCTAAAGAATCTTCGGATATACATGGTATTACTAACGAAAAAGTTGCAACAGAACCTACTTTTAAAGAGTTAGCACCTAAGGTTAACGAAATGATTGCCGATTCTGATTTGGCAGGTTTTAATTCTAACAGATTTGATATACCGTTACTTGCAGAAGAACTGATGAGAGCTGGTATAGATTTTGATATGAAAAATAGAAAAGCCATAGATGTACAGGTTATTTTTCATAAAAAAGAGCAAAGAACGTTAAGTGCGGGATACCAATTTTATTGTGGTAAAGAATTAGAAGGTGCACACGGAGCAGAAGCAGATACAAATGCTACTTATGAAATTTTGTTGGCTCAATTAGATAAATATGAAGATATAGAGAATACTGTAGACGCTTTAAGCGAATATTCTTCGCATAGTAAAAGAGCAGATTTTGCTGGTTTTATTTTAATGAATGATGATGAGCAAGAGATTTTTTCTTTTGGAAAATATAAGGGCAGAACTGTAGAAGAGGTATTTAAAGAAAACCCTGGATATAATAACTGGATTCAGAATGCAGATTTTCCTTTGTACACAAAAAAGGTATTAAGAGAAATTAAAAAAAGGATGACTGCGCCTAAAAAAACAATGACTGATGCAGAGAAGTTAGAGGCTTTGCAACAGAAATTTAATTTAAGATAAATTTCTGTTTAATAAACAAATATAGATTACAAATATGTTTACAGCATACCAAAATTTACCAAATAATTCTCGTGTTTGGATTTACCAAGCAGATAGAGTTTTTACAGATAAAGAAATTGAAATAATCTCTGAGGGAACAGAAGATTTTATAAATCAATGGACACGTCATGGAGACGACTTAAAAGGTTCTTTTACTATTAAATATAAACAGTTTTTAGTATTGGCTGTTGATGAAAGTTTTAACAATGTATCGGGGTGTTCTATAGATAGTTCTGTAAGGTTTGTACAGAGTTTAGAGAAGGCTTTAAACTTAGATTTAATGAATAAAATGAATGTTACTTTTAAAGATAATGAGTCTATTAATTTAGTAACATTGTCTGATTTTCAAAAATATGCAAAGCTGCAAAAAATAACTGCTGAAACTGTTGTTTTTAACAACATGGTAACTACAAAGGCAGATTTTGAGAGTAATTGGGAAGTGCCTGCAAAACAGAGTTGGCACAAACGTTTTTTAGTGTAAAAAGTAATTTTTAGCACGTATTATAACCACTTAAAATGGTGCGTTAAGGATTGAAATGGCATCCTTTTGGTTTGTTGTTTGTGTAAATTTGTGAAGAATGAACAAATTTGTAGCAAACAGCCAACTAAAAGATATAATGGAAAGCCTGTTTAAACGCCCTAAAAATAGCAAATTAATAGTATGAAGAAAAAGTTGTTTACCTTCTTTTTAATGGTAATTGCTTGTAATGTGTTTGCACAAAATGTAGATCCGTTATTGGCAAAAGATGCAGAAGCGCAAACGATTTGGGTAGATAGTATTATGAATAGGATGACTTTGGATGAAAAGATTGGTCAGTTATTTATGGTACAAGCGTATTCTAATTCGGATAAAAGACATGAAGATTTTATTACTAATATGATTACTAAATATCATGTGGGGAATTTAATTTTTATGCAGGGTACTCCTGAAAAGCAAGCAAGATTGAATAACAAGTATCAAAGTTTGGCAAAAACGCCTTTGTTAATTGGTTTTGATGGTGAGTGGGGATTGGATATGCGTCTTAAAAAAACGTACAAGTTTCCGTGGAATATGACGTTAGGAGCTATTACTAATAATAATTTGGTACAGCAGTTTGGGGAGCATTTAGGTGCGCATTGTAAAAGAATGGGGATTCATATAAATTTTGCCCCTGTTGTAGATATTAATACGAACCCCGATAACCCAATTATTGGAAATCGTTCTTTTGGTGAAAATAAAGAAAATGTTACTAATAAAGCCATGGCGTTTACTTTAGGTATGCAAAGTAAAGGGGTGTTGGCTAATGCGAAACATTTTCCTGGGCACGGAGATACTGCTACCGATTCTCATCATACATTACCTGTTTTAAATTTTGATTTAAAGAGGTTAGATTCTGTAGAATTATACCCATACAAAAGAGTGTTTGATGTGGGGATTGCTAGTGTAATGACGGCGCATTTAAGTATTCCTAGTTTAGAGCCTAATGGTAGTTTGCCAACTTCTTTGTCTAAAAAAGTAGTAACTAATTTGTTGCAGCAAAAATTAGGGTTTAATGGTTTGGTAATTACCGATGGTTTAAATATGAAGGGAGCTGCAAATTATGCGACTTCTTCTGAAATAGATTTGGCAGCAATAAAGGCAGGAAACGATTTACTTTTAATTCCGCAAGATGTGCCTGCTACAGTTCGTTTAATTAAAAAAGCAATTGAGTTAAAAACTTTAACAGAAAAGCGTATAAATATTTCTGTTAGAAAAATTTTAAAAGCTAAGTATTGGGCAGGTTTACATAATTATACACCGGTGGTTTTAGATAATCTTAATAATGATTTAAATACATTGAGTGATGATTTATTACACCATGAATTGGTGAAAAATTCTTTGACTTTAGTTAAAGATAACGAAGCAACTATACCTTTTAAAAATTTGGATAAACACAAAATTGCTTATGTTAAATTAGGAGATGATAGCGGGAGCGATTTTATAAACACACTTAAAAAATATGCGAAGGTTGATGTGGTTTCTGATAAAAATTTATCGGTTTTACTAAGAAAGCTAAAGCCTTATGATAAAGTAATTATTGGATTTCATAAATCTAACAAAAACCCTTGGAAAAGTTACAAGTTTACTAATAAAGAGCTTGTTTGGTTGCAAGAAATAGCACGATTGAAAAATGTGGTTTTAGATGTTTTTACAAGTCCGTATAGTTTGCTGCAACTTAAAACATATCAGAACATAGAAACCATTATTGTGTCTTACCAAAACAGTACGTTAGCACAAGAACTGTCTGCTCAATTAATTTTTGGAGCTATTACAGCCAAAGGAAAATTACCTGTTTCTATTAAAAAAGAATTTTTAGAAGGAGATGGATTAGTAACTGAGGCTTTGGGACGCTTTGAGTACACTTTGCCTGAAACAGCTGGGATATCTTCAGAAAAATTAAAAAAGGTAGATTCTTTAGCTAGCATAGTTTTAAAGAAAAAAATGGCCCCTGGTTTTCAGATTTTTGCAGCAAGAAACGGAAAAGTATTTTTACAAAAAAGTTATGGTTACCATACAGATGCTAAAAAAAGAAAAGTAAAAAATTCTGATGTGTATGATTTAGCATCTTTAACAAAAATATTGGCGTCTTTACCTTTAATGATGAAGGCAGAAGAGGAGCAAAAAATACCTTTAAATACTTTTTTAAAAGATCTTTTACCCGATTTTAAAGACTCTAATAAAGCAATTGTTTCTGTAAAAGAAATTTTGTCTCATTATGGCAAATTAAAATCTTGGATACCGTTTTATAAAAAAACACAAGATAGTATTACTGGTAAAAATTTAGCAACATATTATAATGATAAAATGTCTGAAGATTATACTGTAAAAGTTGCAAAAAACTTATACATTAAAAAGTCTTATAAAGACAGTATTTATAAACAAATTGTAGAGGCAGATCAACGAGAAAGAGATGGTTATAAGTATAGCGATTTAGGGTATTATATTTTTAAAGAGGCATTAGAAAAAATATATAAAAAACCTTTAAATAGATTGGCTGAAAGTAGTTTTTATAAATCTTTAGGTGCTGATAGAATGACGTACTTACCTTTAAAAAAGTTTTCTAAAAGAGAAATTGTACCTACTGAAAAAGATGATTATTACCGCAATCAGTTAGTGCATGGTTATGTACATGATATGGGAGCTGCTATGTTAGGTGGTATTGGTGGGCATGCTGGTTTATTTGCCAATGCTAATGATGTGGCAAAAATTATGCAAATGTACTTACAGAAAGGGGAGTATGGTGGTAAACGATATTTGAAAGAAGAAACTGTAGATAAATTTAATTTTCG
>CALHCK010000011.1 GCA_937936695.1 uncultured Polaribacter sp. | reverse complement strand
AACTATATTTTAACTAATTTTGCAAACCAATAAATAATACATAATGCCACGAAGAGAACGAAATAAGTTTGTAAAAAGAAATCAAATCTTAGAATTAACTATAGAAGATTATGCTTTTGGAGGAAAAGGAATTGCAAGAATTCATTCTGATGAAGGTAGTTTTGTAGTTTTTGTTCCTAACACTTTACCTGGGCAATTGGTAAAAGCGCAAATTAAAAAATCTAGTAAAAAATATGCCGAGGCAAAATTAATAGATGTTTTAGCTCCTTCGGAAAACGAAGTAGCGGTTCCTTTTCAAGACATTCCTGGTGCTCCGTATATTCAATTACCTATAGAGTTACAGCATCAATATAAAAAAGAAAGTACTATTTCTCTTTTTAAAAGAATTGGTAAAGTAGAAAATATAGATGATTTATTTGATGAGTTTATTTCATCTCCAAACGTATACCATTACAGAAATAAAATGGAATACGGTTTTTCTGCAATTGGTTACGACAGAGTTGCTAAAACAGATAAAGATGAATTTACCTTAGGATTTAAAAGACGTGGTGTTTGGTGGATGGGAGATAATTTAGAAAAAGATTCTGGATTATTTGACAAAGAGTTTGAAGATCGTTTAAAAGACATTAGACAATACTGTATAGAAACAGGATTAAGCCCTTGGCATGGTCCTAAAAAAGAAGGTTTTTTCAGATACTTTGTTGTGCGTAAATCATACAAAACAAACGAATTACTTTTTAACTTAGTTACTACTTCTTACGACTTACCTAAATTTGATTTAAAAAAGTTTGCTAACTTTTTAGTTGATTTATTTGGAGATAGAGTTGCTGGTTTATTACATACAATAAATGATGAAGTTGGAGACAGAACAATTGCAACTTCTGGAAGCATTGATTTAGTATACGGTAAAGACAAAATTGTTGAAGAACTTTTAGGTTTAAATTTTGAAATTAGTATGAAAAGCTTTTTTCAGACCAATCCTAAATCCGCAGAAAAACTATATAACAAAGTTGTAGAATATGTTTTAGAAGACAAAACCAAAGTAGATAATACAGTAGTAATGGATTTATTCTGTGGTACTGGTACTATTGGGCAAATTGTTGCTTCTAAAAGCGAAAATGCTAAAATAGTTGGTGTAGATATTGTAGCCTCTGCTATAGAAGACGCAAAAGAAAATGCTAAAAGAAATAATATAAACGGTTTAGATTTTTATGCAGCAGATGTTGGTAAATTTTTAGCTGCGCATCCGCAATACACAAACAAAATTAAAACCATTATTTTAGACCCTGCCAGAGCTGGTATTGTGCCTAAAACTCTGCAAAAAATTATTAATTTAAATGCAGACAGAATGGTATATGTTTCTTGTAACCCTGCCACTCAGGCAAGAGATACAGAATTGTTAAGAGAAGCAGGATATCAAATTAAAAAAATTAGTTTGGTAGATCAGTTTCCGCATACTGCACATATAGAAACCGTTGTTTTATTTGAAAAAAATTAATAATGGAAAAGCTTACTGTTTTTGAAATTAACAAAGAACTAGAAACTCTTTTAGATTGGGATTATTTAGAGGATGCATTGCAAACAGATTTTGAGTTTAACAGCTTTAAAGATTGTATATCTGCCATAACAAGAATTGCTTTTGAATGTGAGGCATTAAATCATCATCCAGAATGGACAAATAATAACAATACTTTAGATATTAAGTTAACCACACACTCTGCTGGTGGTGTTACCAAATTAGATATTAAACTAGCAAGAATTATTAATAAAATTATAGAAGTTGAAGACTAAAAGTATAACTGCACTGGTATTTTTTTTAAGTATGTATTCAATTACAAATAGCCAATCAATAACTAATTATTCTTTGAATACTAAAAACAACCAGGTAATAGACAATGTTAATAGTATAAATAACAATACTATTATTCCTGTAAAAAACACAAAAAATAGTAATAAAGGAAACCTTATAAATGCTGGTTTTTTTAATAATGATACCTTTTTCTTAAATTTAAACTCAGCACATCCTTATTACAAAAAGTTTAACTTGTTATTTTTTACAGAACAAGACCAACATTTTTATAATAAAACACGTTATAAAACAGTTTAATTTGTAAGAAATAGTACTATTTTATTTAAGTTCTTAAATAAATTGGTTATTTTATAATTACATCTTTAAATTGCTCTGTGTATTAATTTTTAACATGAAAAAAATAATAATATTTCTTTTTTTAACATTCGTATTTTTAACAGCTTGCGAAAAAGATGATTTTTGTTCTGATAACCCTGTTACACCTAGTTTAATCATCCGTTTTTTTGATGATGATAACAGAGCTACAACTAAAGATGCCAGAAGATTATCTGTTTGGGCAGAAGGCAAAGACACACTTACTCAATTTACATCAGTAAATACAGATAGTATTATTATTCCGTTAAACTCTATAGACACCACTACCGTTTATAATTTTAAAATAAACGTAGGAGGTAACAATCCAATAGATCAAATAGCTAAATTTACAGTAAATTATACCACAGAAGAAGAATTTGTATCAAGATCTTGTGGTTTTAAAATTAATTTTAACAACCTCTCTTTTTCTGCTTCAGAAAACTCTTGGATTAAAGACTTTACACCAGAAACATTAACAACTATAAACAATCAAAATGCAGCACATGTACAAATATTTCACTAGCATATGCCTTTTTTTTATTTTTGTTAATGGGTATACACAGCAACAAAAAATAGATACCATCCCTAATAAAAAACAAGATTCTTTAGTTTATAAAACTAACTATGGATTAAGAGTTGGTATAGATATTAGTAAGCCTTTAAGAATGCAATTTAACTCTAATTATAGTGGCCTAGAACTTGTTGGAGATTATAGACTTTCTAAAAACTTTTACGCTGCAGTAGAACTTGGTTTTGAAGAAGAAACAACACGAGAAGATTTTACAAACTCTACCGCAAAAGGAAACTATGCTCGTTTAGGTTTTAATTACAACGCATACCAAAATTGGTTAGACATGAATAACGAAATATTTTTAGGATTTCGTTTAGGATTAAGTACTTTTAGTCAAACCTTAAATAATTACACTCCAAATACCAATAGTGGTAGCGAAACAGATCCACTTTATTTTCCGCCAAACTTAATAACAACACCTACTACTGCCAATGGTTTAAATGCGCAATGGTCTGAGTTTGTTGTAGGAATTAAAGTAGAAACTTTAAAAAACTTATTTATCTCTTTTAGTGGTTCTTATAAAATATTAATAAATATTAAAGATCCTGATAATTTTAAAAGTTTATTTTCACCGGGTTTTAATAGAGTTTTTGCCAGTAATACTGGTTTCGGTTTTAACTATACACTCTCCTATTTAATTCCTTTTAAGAAAAAATAACTCATTATTTTTAAGTAAATTTAAAAACTCTAGCAACAACGTGTAATTTATGAATAACATACCTAGTGTAAATTTAACCGATTTTTTATCTGATGATATTTCTAAAAAACAACTGTTTATTAAAAATATTGGTCATGCTTATGAGAACATTGGTTTTGTGGCTCTAAAAGGTCATTTTTTAAACAAACAACTAGAAGAAGATTTATACAAAGAAATTAAAGATTTTTTTAATTTACCTACTGCTACCAAACAACAATATGAAATACCTGGTATTGGAGGACAACGAGGGTATGTGTCTTTTGGAAAAGAAGCGGCTAAAGGAAAAAAAGAAGGAGATTTAAAAGAGTTTTGGCACTTTGGTCAGTATGTAGATAGTAACTCTAAATACGCAACTTTATACCCCAAAAATGTAACTGTAAACGAATTAGCTAACTTTAACAATATTGGTAAACAAGCCTATAAAATGTTAGAAAAAACAGCTAAATACGTATTACGCGCACTAGCTTTACATTTAAACTTAGAAGAAAATTACTTTGATAATTATATAAAAGACGGTAATAGCATTTTAAGACCTATCCATTATCCGCCTATAGCAACAGAACCCAAAGGAGCAGAAAGAGCTGCTGCTCATGGAGATATTAATTTAATTACTTTATTAATGGGAGCTCAAGGTAAAGGCCTTCAAGTACAAAACCATAAAGGAGAATGGATTGATGCAATAGCGCAACCAGATGAATTAATGATTAATGTTGGAGATATGTTAGCTCGTCATAGCAATAACAAATTAAAGTCTACCATACACAGAGTAGTAAACCCTCCTAAAGAATTATGGAATACTTCTAGATATTCTATTCCGTTTTTTATGCACCCGGTTTCAGATATGAAATTGGATGTACTAGAAAATTGTATCACAAAAGAAAACCCAAAACAATTTAAAGACATTACTGCTGGTCAGTTTTTAACAGAACGCTTAAAAGAATTAGGCTTAATAAAGTAACGAATGGACTTAAAAGATCAATTAAAAAATCTATTTCCAGAGCATAAAGAAACAGTAGAACCTATTAAAGAAGCTTCTAATGTCTGGTTACAAGACGCTCCTATTATTTGTAAATACGAAAAAAGGAAAGGTAAACCAATTACTATTTTAGAAGGTTATACTGGTGCTACGGCAGACTTTAAAATTTTAGCCAAAGAAATAAAAACAAAACTATCTGTTGGCGGTAGTTTTAAAGATGATAAAATTATTATTCAGGGAGATTATAGAGATAAAATAATGACCATGTTAAAAGACAAAGGGTTTAAAGTAAAGCGCGTTGGAGGATAAAACAATTTTAAATTAATTTATGACAAATTTAAAAGTAGGTGGTGTACCAGAACATTTTAATTATCCGTGGTACAGTACTTTAAAAAATAAAGAATATAGTAAACAAAATATAAATTTACGTTGGCAAGATTTTCCTGGAGGAACTGGTCAAATGTGTAAAGCCCTACGAGAAGGAACTGTAGACATTGCTATTGTTTTAACCGAAGGTATTATTAAAGACATTGCAGCCGGAAATCCTTCTAAAATTTTGCAAACATATGTAAAAACTCCTTTAATATGGGGTATTCATGTAGGTGCAAAATCTAGTTTTAAAAAAATAGAAGATTTAGAACACGCCACAATTGCAATTAGCAGATTTGGTTCTGGATCTCATTTAATGGCCATAGTAAATGCGCATAACCAAGGTTGGGATGTAACAAAACTAAAGTTTAAAGTAATTGGCAATTTACAAGGTGGTATAGACGCTTTAACAAATGGTGAAGCGGATTATTTTATGTGGGAACACTTTACCACAAAACCTTTAGTAGATAAAGGTGTTTTTAGACGTATTGATGACTGCCCTACCCCATGGCCTTGTTTTGTAGTAGCGGTAAGAAACGAAGTACTAGAAAATAATTTTAATGAAGTTAAAGCTGTTTTAGATATTATTAACAACGAAACTAAAGATTTTAAAACTGTTGAAAATATAGATACAATTCTAGCAGAAAGATACGAGCAAAAACTAGAAGACATAAAAGAATGGTTAAAAATAACGGAATGGAATGACGGCACTCCAATCACTAAAAACCTTATTACCAACATACAAAATAAAATGGTTACATTTAATGTAATTCAAGAAGCAATTAATTCTGATTTTTTCATAAAAAATATGTACATTTAGTTTATAAAAACTACCAAACAATGAAAAAAACAGTATATATCGTAATTTGTACTATAGGTCTTATGGCTTTTTCTTCCTGCAGAAGCAGCTATAAATCTTGTGGTCTATCAGATACTACAAAACCAACTACAACCCTATTAGAACAGTTACATGTAACTTAAATTAGTTCTTTTATTTATAGTTTAAAAATCCGCTTTTAGCGGATTTTTTTTATGCTATTTACTACCAATCTATCGGTGTTTTACCTTGTTTTTTTAATACTTCATTTGTTTTAGAAAAATGTTTACTACCAAACCACCCTCTCCATGCACCTAAAGGAGATGGATGAGGAGCTGTAAAAACGATATGTTTATTAGTATTAATAAAAACACTCTTACTTTGTGCAAACTTACCCCACAATAAAAAAACAACTCCTTTTTTCTGATCAGATATGGTTTTAATAACGGTGTCTGTAAAAGTTTCCCATCCTTTTTTTTGATGACTTCCAGCCTCGTTTGCTCTTACCGTTAATGTTGCATTTAATAATAAAACACCTTGTTTTGCCCATCTTTCTAAATTTCCACTATTTGGATAATCTTTACCAATGTCTGTTTTAATTTCTTTAAAAATATTAACTAAAGACGGTGGTTGTTTTATACTATCTTTTACAGAAAAACACAACCCGTTTGCCTGCCCCTCTCCATGATAAGGATCTTGTCCTAAAACAACCACTTTTACATCATTAAAAGCACAAAAATCAAAAGCTGCAAAAATGTCTTTTTCTTGAGGATAGCAGGTAGTATTTTTATACTCTAGGTTTACAAAATCCATTAAATCTTTGTAATAAGTTTTATCAAACTCATCATTCAAAATATTTTTCCAACTATCGGCAATTTTTACTTGCATTCTTTATTATTTTTGTGGTTCATCTAAGCATATCAACAATTTTTATTGTGTAATACGCTACAAAACACCAAAGATACTATTTTGAATATATCAGAAAAAACATTACAAGATTTAGAATTTACAACCGTTTTACAACAAGTTGCAGAGTTTTGTATTTCTGGTTTAGGGAAAGAAAGAGTTTTTGAAACTAGACCAATTATAAACCAAACTGCACTCTTTAAAGAATTGCATTTGGTAAACGAATATGTTTCTTCTTTTGAAAGCGAAAACAGAGTACCTAATCATGGTTTTGATAATATTACCGAGAGCATAAAACGATTGGCTATAGAAAATAGTTTTTTAGAAACTGATGCTTTTTTAAAAATAGCCACCACCTCTTTAACTGTTAACGAATTAATTAAATTTTTTAAAAAATTTAAAGTACAATTCCCTACTTTTTTTGAACTATCTCAAAAAATAGAATTTACTTCTTTTATAGATGATGAGATTAAAAAAATTATAGATATTTCTGGAGAAGTAAAAAATAGTGCATCACCAGCTTTAAAACAAATTAGAAGAGGTATTAATGAGGTTCGTGGTAAAATTGGAGCAAGCTTTTCTAGTGCTTTATCAAAAGCTATTTCGGCAGGATATTTAGATGATATTAAAGAAACCGTAATAGACAACCAACGTGTGCTTGCTGTAGCTGCAATGCATAGAAAAAAAGTTGCTGGTAGTATTTTAGGAGCTTCTAAATCTGGTAATATTGTATACATTGCTCCGCAAGCAACACTTGCTTATTCTAGAGAGTATCAAAATTTAATCTATGATGAAAAACAAGAAATTGTAAAAATATTACGATTATTAGCAGCTACCATAAGACCTGCTGTTTCTCTTTTAGATGAATATATAGAATTTTTAATACACATAGATAGTGTTGGTGCAAAAGCTAAATATGCACAAGATACAGATGCTGTTTTACCTAAAATAAGTACAGAAAAAAGAATTTATTTTAAAAACGCATATCATCCCATTTTATGGAAAAAAAATAAAGAGCAAAACTTAAACACAATCGCTCAGACTCTAGAACTTAACCAAAAACAACAGATAATTGTAATTTCTGGACCTAACGCTGGTGGTAAAAGTATTACACTTAAAACCATTGGGTTACTACAAATTATGTTGCAAAGTGGTATTTTAATACCTGTTGATGAACGTAGCGAAACTTATATTTTTGACACTATTTTAACTGACATTGGAGACAACCAATCTATAGAAAATCAGTTAAGTACATACAGTTACCGATTAAAGAATATGCGCTATTTTTTGAGAAAATGTAATGCCAGTACATTGTTTTTAATTGATGAGTTTGGTACAGGGTCTGACCCTGAACTTGGTGGTGCTTTGGCTGAAATATTTTTAGAAGAATTTTATTACAAAAAAGCCTTTGGAGTTATAACTACCCACTACTCTAATCTTAAAGTTTTGGCTAACGAACTAGAAAACGTTACCAATGCAAACATGCAGTTTGATGAACGTTCTTTAGAGCCTCTGTATAAATTATTTGTAGGGCAAGCTGGTAGTTCTTTTACCTTTGAGGTAGCTCAAAAAAACGGAATTCCTTTTAGTTTAATTAATAAAGCTAAAAAACGTGTAGAAACTGAAAAGGTACGTTTAGATAGAACTATTTCTAAACTACAAAAAGAAAGAAATAGACTGCAAAAAAACTCTGATAATTTAGAGAAACAAAAGACGAAAGGACAAGAACATTTAGATAATTTACAAGAAAAAGAGCAACGCATTCAAGAAAAATTATCTGGTTTTCAGGAATTATATGACCAAAACCAAAAAATGCTTTCTTTAGGAAGAAAGACCAACGAATTACTTAACAAATATTTTCAGACCAATAATAAAAAAGAATTAAACATTAATTTTAACAAATGGGCTGCAGACGAAAAAGTAAAACATCTTAAAAAAAATCCTGTAAAACCTAAAACAAAAGCGCAAAAGCAAAAAGCAAAAGTTGTTGCTAAAAAAGCACAAGAGGTAATACAAAAAGTAGAAAAAGAAGTTTTAGAAAAAGTTGTAGAGGTTAGAAAAGAAAAGAAAATAGAAGAAGCTAAAATAGCCAAAGAAAAAGCTGCTTACATATACAAATTAAATGATAGAGTAAGAATTATAGATTCTAATTCTGTTGGAACTATAGATAAAATAGATAAAAAAACCGTTACCATAAATTATGGTATTTTTACAACTAAAACTACTGTAGAAAAATTAGAATTGGTAGAAAAAGCAAAGAAATAAGTTTGATTTTTTT
>CALHCK010000010.1 GCA_937936695.1 uncultured Polaribacter sp. | reverse complement strand
TAACATTTCAGAAAAACGAATTTTTAAAGTATCTCCTTTTTTCATAGGCACTTTTACTTTAGGAATACCTACAATATTTTGTTTTACATTAAAAACAGCTGAATTTTCTTTTACGGAAACAATTTCTACATCCTTTAAAATAGTTTGATTTTTTACTGTATGATGCCTTTTGGGAGCCAATTTAACAGTTTTTGATATTTCTTCTGTTTCTACATCTTGCCATGTGGTTGTATTAAAACTATTAGACGTCCAATTTGGCATTTCAAAATTAGCATCATAAGTTTCTCCATCATAAACCCCAGCTAAACGTAATGGACCGTTTGTTGTTCCTTTCCAACTCTTATCAGACACTATTATTTTTTTTGCCCCGTCTTTTAACGTAACTTCTAGCTGGCATAAAACTTTTGGAGAAGCAAAATTTTCATACAATGCTCTCCCCCTACTAATTCTACCAGAATGCCAACCTGAAGCCAACTCTACTGCAATGACATTTTTTCCTGTTTGTAAAAAATTAGTAACATCATAAGTTAAAGTTTCTATTCTATGATTATAAGGTGTCCAACCAGGAGTCATTACATCATCACTTACATCTTTTCCATTTAAATGCACATCAAAAACACCTTTTGCAGTAATATACATTCTTGCTTTAGTAACACTAGATGGTAATTGAAAAGATTTTCTAAGATATTGTGGTCTGTGCATTAAAAAGTTTCGAACCCCTTTAATACTATCTTTGGCAGTATCTAAACCTGTCCATTTTGCTTGCCAATCAGTATTATTTAACAAGCCTAACTCAAAAGTTTTTACCTCACTAAACTCAGACACATTTTTATCTTGGTTCCAATATCTAACTTGCCAATATACTTTTTGTCTAGATATTAGTTTTGTTCCTTTATATTTTATAAAAGTTGATTGTGTACTTTTCTGTTTCTTAGAATCCCATAAATCTGGATTATTTTTTAAAAGCTCTACAGAAGACGCTACTAAAATTTGATAAGCAGATTGAGATTTTATAAACTCTGAAACAGGTAATTTCCAAGAAAAAGTGGGAACACTATTATAAAAGCCTAAAGGATTTTTAAAACCTTCTGAAATTGTTAATTTTTCGGGTTTTTTAAGTATTTTATGGTTACAAGAACTGATAACTAAAAATGTTATCGAAAAAAAAATAGCTTTAATTAAATTACTGAAGTTCATTTAGTTAAAATAAGTTTAGTATTTGTTTTTTACAAAAAAGGCAATTTGTATTTTTTAACCTTAGTAACTATCCTGCCGTATCTTGTATACATACTTAAGAATTTGTTAAAACATACTTATTATCATTAATTTAAAAATTAATTCTATACAATTTCTAAAGACTTACGTACCAAAAAATATAGTAGTAATCTCACATGATATTTTGAATACTTAACACTGAAATAGATAAATTACTGATACTTAGAAAAGTGTTTAAAAAAACAAATCATCTCATTAGTTAATGAGATGATTTATTTGCAGTTTTTGTAGTTAATTTAGTTAAAACTTAGTTAATTGTTTCGAGATTACTAAACTATGAAACATTTTAACTCAAACTATCCTGCACTATACTGTTTTTAACTAATTTTGAATATAATACTTAATATTTTATTAATTTTAAGGTTCTTTATTTAAAAAATCTGGATTTAAATTATTTATAAACGCCTCTATTGAAACAGCATCATCTACATGAAAATCTCCAATTTTTGTCCTTCTTAATACAGATAAGTGTGCACCAGAGTTTAATGCAATTCCAAAATCATAGGCTATAGAACGAATATAAGTTCCTTTACTACATACAATTCTAAAATGTACTTCGTTTGCTGCAAATTTTGTGATTTCAAACTCTGAAACCGTAACTGTTCTTGCTTTTATTTCTGTAGTTTCTCCTTTTCTAGCTAGTTCATACAAACGCTTTCCGTCTTTTTTAATTGCAGAAAATATAGGTGGTTTTTGCTGTATTTCTCCTATAAATTGTTTTGTAGTATGCTGTAATAATTCTTTTGTAATATGTTCTGTAGAGTATATTTTATCAATTTCTGTTTCTAAATCGTAACTAGGTGTAGTAGCTCCGATAGTAAAAACACCTGTGTACTCTTTTATTTGACCTTGATATGTGTTTATTTCTTTTGTTTGCTTACCAGTACAAATAATTAGTAAACCAGTTGCTAATGGATCTAATGTGCCAGCATGCCCTACTTTTATTTTTTTAATTTTAAACTGCTGTTTTATATGCCATCTAATTTTATTAACTGCCTGAAAAGAGGTCCATGTTAATGGTTTATCAATTAATAAAACTTGTCCGTTTTTGTAATCTTCTTCCGTCATATTAACTTAAAAAAGAATAACCAATAGCAATACAACCTACAACGGCACAGTATAAAGAAAAGTAAGATAATTTACTTTTTTTAACTAGTGCAATCATCCATTTACAAGCTAATAAGCCCGCTGCAAAAGCTGCTATAAATCCTGCTGAAATTGGTATAATTTCTGATGATTGAAAGCTAATATCTCCTCCTAAAAGATCTTTTGCAATTTTTCCAAAAATTAGAGGAACAACCATTAAAAATGAAAAACGTGCAGATTTAGTTCTATCAATACCTAATAAAACAGATGTAGAAATAGTTGCTCCTGATCTAGAGATACCAGGTAACATTGCAATTGCCTGAGATACTCCAATAATAACAGCGTTAGGAAAAGAAACTTCTTTATCTGTATTTTTAGCTTTGTCTGCTAATAATAGCAACACTGCCGTAACTAATAGCATAAAACCTACAAACATTATTTTACCTCCAAAAAAAGATTCTAATTGCTCTTCAAAAGCTAGCCCTACAATTACTGCAGGAATCATAGATAAAATAATTTTTACTGAAAATTTAAATTCATCATTCCATTTAAATTGTAACAATCCTTTAAAAATATCTAAAACTTCTTGTCTAAAAATAACCAATGTACTTAGCGCTGTAGCAAAATGTAAAACTACTGTAAAAGTTAAGCTTTCTTCTGGCACAGACGTATCGCCTAAAATTGCTTTTGCTAATTCTAAATGTCCACTAGATGATACAGGTAAAAACTCTGTTAAACCTTGAATAATACCTAATATTATTGCTTCTATAATATCCATTCTTACTTTTTAGGATTTAATAATATTGCATAAATTTCTATGCCCAAACCAATTATTACTAATGTTGGCGCTAATCTTATACGCTGCCAATTATAAATTTCTTCATTAAACACTTGTGGATTATTACTACCACCACCAGACATAAAAACAAAACCTAAAGCAATAACTATGATACCAACTATCATAACTACATAATTTTTTTTGCCAAATAAAAATTCTGGCTTTTCTATATTTTCCATTTTATTAATAATAAAGTTCTTCTGTTTGTAAATTTAAAAAGCGTTGAGTAGCAAAAAATGTACTTAACCAAGTAATTATAAATGCAGATAAAAAAACGCCTACCACCAAATAAGAAAGAGATACATAATCGTTTATTAACCCCAATGCTGGTACAAATTTATCTATATAATAAATTACAATTGCAAGCCCTATTATTGCTATAAATGCTGCTAAAAAGCCTAATTTAATACTTTGCCAAATAAAAGGTTTTCTTATAAAACTTTTTGTTGCTCCCACCATTTGCATGGTTTTTATATTAAATCTTCTTGCATATATTGATAATCTTATAGAGCCATTTATTAAAAGTATTGCTACAAAAGCAAAAAAACCGCTTAATACTATCAACCAAAAACTAATCCTTTTAATATTTTTAGTTAGTAATTTAATTAAAGGTTTGTCATAAGAAACATCAGCTACAAATGCATTTTCTAAAAACTCTGTTTCTAAGTCTTGCATTTTGTTAGGTGTAACAAAATCTGCTTTTAAATAGATATCTATTCCATTTTTAAGAGGATTCGTCCCCAAAAACTTCAAAAAATCTTCACCTATTTCTTTACTATATATTTTTGCTGCTTTTTCTTTACTTACATACAATACCTTTTTTGCGAAATCTCTTTTTTTAAGAGATTCTTTAAAAGAAAAAATTTGTTTGTTTGTTACATTGTCTTTTAAAAATAAGGTAAAAGCAATTTTTTCCTTAAAGTGATTGGCTACTTTTGTTGATTTTAACAAAACCAAGCCTAAAAGACCTACCATAAATAAAACCAACGCAATACTTACTACTACAGATATATAGGAAGATCTTAGTCTTCTTTTTTGATAAGAATCAAACTTAGTAGGCATTTTTATAATTTGGTTTATACTGTGGCAAGATAATAATTAGTAAGCATTTGACAGTAACTGTTAGCAGTATTTTAACGAATCTATTTCTTGACACAATTCTATTAATACTCCGTTGGTAGTTTTTGGATGCAAAAAAGCAACTAATTTATTGTCTGCTCCTTTTTTAGGAACTTCATTTATAACAGTAAACCCCTCTTTTTTAAGTCTTTTTATTTCTGCAACTATATCGTTAACAGCAAAAGCAATATGATGAATTCCTTCTCCTTTTTTATCTATAAATTTTGCTATTGTACTATTAGTATCTGTTGCCTGAAGCAATTCTATTTTATGTTCATCAGATTTAAAAAAAGAAGTTTTAACTTTTTCGGATAATAACTCTTCTACTTTGTAATGTTTTTTTCCTAAAAGGGATGCAAACAAAGCATTCGATTTTTCTAAATCTTTAACAGCAATACCAATATGTTCAATTTTATTCATAATGTAAAAATAAAAAATCGCTCTAATTAATTAGAGCGATTTTTATACTTATTGCCATGTAAAACTTAAACCAATTCGCATATCATCAAAATCGTAATACAATTCTACTTTTAGTTTTTTCTTCTTCTTTTTCTTTCCTTTTAACTGATCAAAATCTTCATCATCATAATCAATTGTAATATCCCAATCATTATCTACGGCTTGCTTTACGTTAAGTGCAATTCCTTTTAAAAATTCTTCAGGATATTTATATAAACATTTTGTCTGAAAAGCATCTAAATCTAATTTTTTTGCTAAAAATTCTCTTGGACATTCTACAAATGAGTTAATTTCTACATCGTATAATTTTTTTAACTCTTTTAATTGTTTTTGCGTTTCTTGCATTTGTGCTTCTAAATTCATAATTCATTAGTTAGTTTACCTACTCTATTTATAATTGGCTTTTCGGTGTACGCCATTTGTATCTCGAAATAACTAATGCAAAATTGCGTTGCTTTTTAAGATTGAATAAGAGGAAAAAGACTAAAATATTTTAGAAAAACAATTTACTTAAGGGAGGTTTTTCACTGTTACAATTATAAAAAACAATCTACATACATATAACATGCTGTTTTAAAATGTAATTAAAAAAAATTATGAGGCATATTGTGTTATTAACTTACTGTAGCCTTCGTAAAAAGGGCAAGAGGTTATTGCTTATTTTATTAAAGGGGATAATCCCCTTTAGCACTAGTTATTAAACCTTTTTTAAAAACACAAAACACTAACTAACAGTAGATTAAAACATATTTACAAATTACTTCAAACTTAAATAACAAATGCACTGTATTTTTGTATTATTAACCAAATACTTTAAAAAATGAAATCAATAAAAAAAATCTCTATTTTACTTTTAACTAGTTTATTTATTTTGTCTTCTTGTAAAGAAGTGCAAAATGCAAATAAACCCAAAAATGCAATCTCTTATAAACAAGCAAAAGAATTACAAAAAGAATACATAAAAACCAGAGTTAAGCCTACTATAAAAGCTTTTAAAAATTTAGGTATAGATAAAAATGAAGATGTAAGGGATGTTACCTTTAATTTAAAAGAAGTAAAACAGTACATTGCATATGTAGAAAAAGAAGCTGCTAAAAAAGGAATTACAGATGGTTTAGGATTACGTGTTTACCTAGGAGCCTATGAAAAAGGAGATGTTACTATGTTTTTTATGCCTACAAAGAAAAAAGAAGCTCTTAATGGAGCTAGCAACTTTTTCTATTTTTACCAAGAGGATGAAATGTTTGATGATATAGACGGATTTAATTTTGGGAACAGTGGTAAACCTCCTCATGACATCTACTAAACAATAAATAAATGAACCACATTATTCATGTATTAGAGTTTTTAACTGCAATTTTAGCTACTTTTTATTATCAAAAGTATCGTAATTCGTCAGAAAAATACTTTATGCGTTTTTTGTGGTTCGTTTTTATTTTAGACTTTATTATTGGTGGCTATATAGGTTTAATTTTAAAAACAGATAATGTTTGGCTATATAATATTTATATTCTTATTAGTTATCTATTTTATTTTTCTTGGTATTATAAAATTTTAAAAAACAAACCATTAAAACAAACTACACTCGTATTTACATTCTTCTTTATTATATTTGATTTCTATAGTTTTATAGTAGAAGACCCTAAAGAACATCATATTAACGCATTTATCTTTGGAGCCGTTATCAATCTAATTTGTACAATTATGTTTTTTTACGAACTTTTATCTAGTAAAAAAATTATTAACTTAGAATGTACATTAAGTTTTTGGATAGCTACAGCTCTTTTATTATTTAATATTGGTATGATTCCTTTTATGATTTATACAGAAACATTAATCAGGTCTGACCAAAAACTATATAATATCATATTAATTAGTTTAAACGTAATTTTGTATACCTGTTATTCAATTGGTTTTATATGGAGCAAGAAGGAGTACAATCAGCATTAATATTTACATCATTATTAATTTTGTTAATGGCGTTTACTGTCATTATACTTTTTGTTGTTTTTCAAAACAGAAAAAACAGACTATTAAAAGAACAAAAAGAAACTAAAAAGCGTTTTGAAAGAGAAATTGCAGAAACACAAATAGAAATTAGAGAAGAAACCCTAAGAAATATTAGTTGGGAACTACATGATAATATTGGGCAATTGCTAACTCTTGCTAAAATTCAATTACAAAGTGCTTCAGCAAATAATTTAAAAGAAGTGTCAGAAACAATTTCTAAAGGATTAAATGAAGTAAGATCTTTATCAAAATTAATTAATCCAGAAGCAATTAAAAACATCAACTTAAAAGAAGCTGTACAATTAGAAATAGATCGTTTTAATCGTTTAAATTTTATTGACGCTAGCCTAAAAGTTATTGGCTCAGAAATACAAATAGATAAAAAATCTAGTATTATTATATTTAGAATGCTTCAAGAATTTTTTTCTAATACAATAAAACACTCTAAAGCAACAAAATTAAAAGTAGTTTTAGAGTATACAGCAGATCAATTGTTAATATCTGTATCTGACAACGGTATTGGATTTAGTATATCTAAAAATACAAATAAGGGGATAGGACTTCAGAACATAGAAAATAGAGCTAATTTAATAGGGGCTAAAGCCCTATTTTTATCAGAACAAAACAAAGGGACAACTTTAAATATACAATATAAATTATGATAAAATATTCAGTAGTAATTGTAGATGACCATACACTTTTATCTCAAGCAATTGCTGGTATGGTAAATACTTTTGATAAATTTAAGGTTTTATATACTTGTAAAAACGGAAAAGAATTAACTGATAAATTTATTGCTTCTCCTAAAAATATTCCTGATGTTGTTTTAATGGACATAAATATGCCAGTTATGAACGGAATTGAAACTACAGAATGGGTTGCAAAAAATTATCCATCTACAAATATTATGGCGCTATCTGTAGAAGATGCAGATGTAACAATTCTTAAAATGTTAAAAGCTGGTGCTGTTGGATATTTATTAAAAGATACAGAAAAAACTGTATTAGAAAAAGCTTTGTTAGAAATTGTAGAAAACGGTTTTTTTCATACAAAAAATGTAACCAACTTATTAATGCAATCTATTTCTGGCAAAGAAAAAAATTCAGTTACTTTTAAGGAGAGAGAAATTACTTTTATGAAATTGGCTTGTACAGAATTAACTTACAAAGAAATTGCTAATAAAATGTGCTTAAGCCCTAAAACAATAGATGGTTATAGAGATGTGTTATTCACAAAATTGAATGTAAAAAACAGGGTTGGATTGGTAACTTATGCTATTAAAAATAAAATTTACACGCTTTAATAAACTAATTAATTACACCTACTTCCAGTTTCTACAATGGCAGTTTTATCATTTAAAACCAAAACTAAATTACTACCATTAAATGTTTTGGTAACTATGGCTTGCATAGTAAACTGCTGTTTTGGTAGCGGAAAAAATTTAAAAGAAGCAAAAGAACTAGTTTCTAAAATAATTGTATCTCTTTTATTACTAGAGCAACTTTCTAATAATCTTTCTGTATCAAATCGTTCTTTACTATCTGCAAAACTCAAATCATTTATTATTAATTCTTCTAAAAACTGAACATTGTCTAGTTGTATTAATATCCCTATAAAATCTTCATTTACTTCAGATATTTGTGTTTTTCTTGGTAATATTTTTCTAGTTTCTGTTGCTCTAAAAATAAAATTATCTATTTGTGTAAAAGAAATTGCTGTTACTAAATTTTCTTCTTTTTCACCAATAGTAATTACTCCATCTCCAAACCTTGTTTCTCCAACAAATAACCCTTTTAGTTTTATATATACTTTTCTTCCTAAATTGTATTTATTATAGGTATTGGTTACATCTAAAACTACTCTTATGCCGTTTTCTGCATTTTTTGCACTATCCTGAATATATAATTCTTTAAAAAAGTTTCCTTTTCTATCTGATGAAGCAACATAACCAACTAAAACAATATCAGATGTTATTTCTACAGCTTTACCTCTTACAAACAGTTTTTTTAATCCTTTTATAGAAATAGCATCTAAACCAGAATTTGTTTCTTGTAAAGCTTCTTCTATT
>CALHCK010000009.1 GCA_937936695.1 uncultured Polaribacter sp. | reverse complement strand
AGAGGTAAAAAAAATAGACCAATACCTACCTAAAATTGCTTGGGCTGCTAACGGTAACGAAGGCAGAGAAATGGATTTACAGACCCTAAAAAGTATAGAAAACGATTATTTAGATGCTTGGTATGTAAAACACATTGCCTATAAAACAAATTTAAAAAATGGTATTGATGATTATTATACCGAAAGTGCTAGAAAAAATATTTTTAACTGTATAAATACTAATAAACAACAAAAAATATCTATAGAAAGTACTACTTTAAAACACAACCCTGATGTATTATTTTTTAGTGAAGATGGACAATTAGCGGTGATAGAAGATAACAATGTAGTTGAATATAAAAAAGTTTTACAGAAAGACAGTATTGTTTTAAAAACAACAGAAAATGCAAGTTATAAAGTTGTGCTATTATTAGAAGATGGTTTTTGGCGCATAAGACACATGGTTAAAGAATCTGTTACAGCTTTTAACAACACAACAAAGTCTACTACAAAAAAACCGTTAAACATTAAAGGTATTAACTATTATCCGCAAGCAACACCTTGGGACATGTTTGGTGATAATTTTGATATTGACATTATTAAAAAAGATTTATCAATCATAAAAAAAGCAAATTTAAACACCCTTAGAATTTTTATTCAGTACGAAGATTTTGGCAAAGCAAACGTAAAAAAAGAAAAGCTATTTAAGTTAAAACAAGTTTTAGATGCTGCACAAACAAGTAACTTAAAAGTAATTGTTACTCTGTTTGATTTTTATGGTAATTACGATGTGTTAGACTGGACTTTAAATTACAAACATGCAAGTACTATTGTTACTACCTTTAAGAATCATGATGCTATTTTGGCTTGGGATTTAAAAAACGAACCCAACTTAGATTTTATTTCTAGAGGAAAAGATAATGTTATTGCTTGGTTAGAACATTTAATTGTTTTAGTAAAATCTATTGATACAAAACATGCCGTAACCGTTGGATGGTCTAATATAGAAAGTGCTACAATTTTAAAAGATCAGTTAGATTTTGTGAGTTTTCATTATTATGAAGATGTTGCTAATTTTGAAAAATCGTACGAAGGTTTGACTTCTAAAATAACAGATAAACCCATTGTTTTAGGTGAGTTTGGATTATCTTCTTATCGTGGTTTTTGGAAACCTTTTGGTAATTCTAAAAATAAGCAAGCTAGCTATCATCAAAAAATGCAAAAGGTACTTTCTAAAAAGAAAATACCTTTTATGTCTTGGACTTTGTATGATTTTAAAACTGTACCTAAAGAAGTTGTTGGTAAACTTCCGTGGCGTGTAAAACCTCAAAAAGCATTTGGTTTTATAGATGCTAATGGAAATAAAAAACCTGCTTTTCAGTTTATTTCTAAATAGCCGATGCTTTAGAAAAAGATGAATCTTTTGCTATAATTTCTTCAAAATTGCTTATGTACATATCTGTTATTCTTTCCATAGGATATGCAGTAGCTGCACTATAATTAGCTTCTCCTAATTGTATTCTATAAGCTTCATTTGTAACAATTGTTTCTATTGCACTTGCTAAACTACTAACACTTTCTGGTTCAAAAAATTCACCTCTATACCCTTCATCCTCTATCAGTGTTGCTAAGTCTCCTAAATTAGGCATAACAACTGCTTTACCATAACTACCCGCTTGGTGTAAAACCCCAGAGCTACCTGTAGTAGAGGTATACGGAAAAACTACAACAGCACTATCATTAAAAAGAGGCGCTACTTCAATTTCTTCTACATACCCTGTAAAATTTATTTGTGGTATATGTTTATAGGTTTCTTTAACATTAGCCAAATACCCTGGTACATTTGGGTTGTCTGTACCTGCAATTACTATTTCTAAATCTAACCCTGTTTTTTCTCTTACTGCTACCACTGCCTCTATCATAGATTCTACCTTTTTATAAGTACCAAACTTACCAAATGTCATTACTTTTAAAGGCCCGTTAGGTAATTTATGTGTAGGTTTTTCTGGAATTTCAAAAGTACCATGAGGTATCATTTTTACATTAGTAACCTTGTATTTTTCTTCTAACGTAGTTACATATTTATCCATAGTTACCGCTACTAAATCTGCTTTTAAAATTAATTTAGTTAAAGTTGTACCTATAAAATTATATATTTTTTGAGCTAGTTTATTAGATGTAAAACCAGCACTACTTAAATCTACTTGTTCTAAAATATTATGTAATAAAACAATGGTAGGTATTTTTTTTAGCTTACAGATTAATGGCAACATAAGTCCTAGAGCAGCAGCTAATTTTTTATCACCAAATTTCATAAACTGTAAATTAAACAGTATTGCATTTGGCTGCAATTTGTTAATTGCTTTGGTAACGTTTATAATATTAGTATAGCTGTTAAACTTCCAGCACTCTTTTACAGTTATTTTACAACCATTTTCTGTAAAATTAATATCTTTTCCTTCTGGAGTAACATCTGTCAATAAAATTAATTCAGTTACTTTTTCATGTTGTCTAAAACTTTTTGCTAAATGATATGCGTACTCATTTAACGTAACTTTACTTGGTGGATATGCGGTAACAATAGCTAGTTTCATAATCTTTTTTCTTTAAATATAATTTAAATATCGGATTAAATAAAGCTAAAAAGAGGCTACAAGCGTTTAAATACAAGTATGTATAGACAAACGGATTATAAATTTAGATATCATCTGTTTTTAACTCTTCTAAACTAGAAAAAAAGAAAAATGCACATTGTATAAACAACAGAATAAACATACTAAGTATCTGAATATTTACTACTTGCAATATAGTATTATGGTATAAAACTATTAATACTATTTGTAACATACCAAAAACACCAGAAAACACTACCGGTAAATATTTGTCTAATGATAAATAGTAATATGCAAATATATTAGAAATTGCAAAAATACCTGTTGCAAGTGCATACCTCCACAATAAAGGAGCTATTTCTAAATAGCCATCTCCAAATAAAAGATATATAATTTGTTCTGGAAAAAAATAACATCCTAAAACAATTGCAAGAGAAAGTGCCCCAATATATAGCGTATATTTTATTAAAATTGGTAGCGTTGGTTTACCTTCTTTTTTTAGTGTTACTACAGCGGGTAATAGTAGCATTACAAACATCCATGCTACAAAATAAACTACCCTACCAATTAATGCCAAAGAAGCGTATAACCCTGCTTCATATGAATTAAAATAGTGCTTAACTAACAAAATATCGCTATTGTTTATAATAATTTGAGTTAACTCGTAAAAAATGGTAATTATAAAAAAACTACGCACCATTTTTAATTCCGTTTTATTTAGTTTAGAAAAATTTAAAAAATCTATATTTTTAAATTTAAAAGGAATTAAACCAAATAATAAAGAAAACAAAATACCTACAGTTATTAAGACAGATGATGAAAAATCTAAAAAATAAAATAATAAAAAAGTAATTATTAACCTACTCATCATTTCTAACTGATAAGTAACCGACAACGAAATAAATTCTTTTTTCCCTTGGTAAACTCCTCTATTTACACTCATTAAAAAATAAAATGGTATGCCTATTCCAAAAAAAACAAACATTGTTGCACTAGACGTTTTAAAAAACAATTGTAATTCTTCAGATAATAAAATTACCATTGCACCCAACAAAACACCTACTATAGTTGCATTTCTGTAAGTATTATTTATAAAGTTTTTAAAAGTACTGTTTTCAAAAATTACCGAAAATTTAGCCGTAACCAACTGAAAAGTCATTGCTATAAAAGACAATACCAATAAAAAAGTGATAATTATTGCAGCATCCGCAAATTTTTCAGGTCCTAAATATCTTCCTAAAACTAAATTATAAAAGTAGTTACCAGCATTTACCAGCAAACCACTAAGCATAAAAACATGCGACGATGTAAGTTTAACTTTTTTATTAAAAGGAATTGAAATATACATAATATGTTTATTTTTTTTCTTTTAAATATTATTTGTTTGGCTGTATATTTCTTTTGATTTATGACCTATAAGATAAAAATCATTTTGACTGTTTGTAGATGATTTTACCATCTTTTTTAACAGCAAAATACCTTCTTCATCAATTTCTGAAATGCTGTCTATATCTATAATACAACTTTTTCCTAGTAATAATTTTTCTTTAAAATACTTCTTAAAATACTTTACGGTTGCTTTTGTTAAAGTTCCAATAGCATAAAATGTGCTATTAATTTCTAAAATTTCTAATGACATAACTTTTTCTTTTTTTTTATAATATTACTACAAATATCTAGCATAATAAAAAAAAAAGGAATTTTCTGTCGATGAACAACCATTTTCTATGGATTTATGATTAAAACCGATTGCTTAACTTGCAAAAAATACTTAGAATTTGAAAAAAATATTACTAACCTTATTATTAGCCGCAGCTTTTAATAGTTTTTCTCAGAATATGAAAAAAGGATTTACCTATTTAGAAACAGGTAAATACAAAGCTGCTACTGTTTTTTTTAAAGAAACATTAAAAACTTATCCAAAAAACAAAACTGCTAGACTTTGTTATGGACGCGCTGTAGGTTTAAATGGTGATGCTAAAATAGCAGTGCAATTATTTACAGAATTATTAAATGATTACCCAAATGATTTTGAAGTTAAGCTTAATTATGCAGAAGCTTTATTATGGAATAAAAATTATACAAAAGCAGAAAGTTACTACCAAAAATTAATAGTAGAAAACAACAAAAGTTTCCCTGCTCTTTTAGGATATGCAAATACGTTATCTAATTTAAAAAACTATAAAGAAGCTCTTAACTATGTAAATAAAGCATTATTAGTATTACCTGGCAATGCAAATGCTTTGGTCTCTAAAAAATATATTCGTTTAGGATTGGCTAATAAAAAAGTTAACAACCAACAATATTCTGAAGCAGAAGTTATTTTAAAAGAAAATTTTATCGACTTTAAAAAAGACAAAGAAACCCTACTAAATTTAGCAAACCTATATTTAATAGCTAATAAAACAGATAAGGCTAAAGAAACTTATAAAATTATAGGAGAACAACCAGAAAACACCTTTATAGCTCTTAACGGAATTGCATTAGCGCACCATTTAGCTAACAATGATAAAGAAGCTTTACTTGTTAGTAAAAAAGCCTTAAATCTTCTAAAAAAAGACACAAAAGATACTTTTAAACAGCAAACTAAAGAAAGATATATTCAGGCTTTAATTTGGAATAAAGAATATAAATTGGCTAAAAACGAGATAGACAGCCTTATTTTAAACACTAAAAACCCTGAAAATTGGATTTTGTCTTTACGTGCTACTTTAAATATTTATAAGAGCGATTTTAAAAAAAGTATTGCAGATTATAATTTAATTTTAAAAAAAGACAGTAGTTCTTTTGATGGTAACTTAGGTAAAGCAAACGCTTTAAAGGCAGCTGGTTATTACAAGAAAGCTTATAAAAATGCAGAAAACACATTGCTTTTTTATAAAAAACAAAAAGATGCTACTAATTTCATTAAAAATTTAAACAAAAAATTTACTCCTTTTGTAAATACAAAAGCTTCTTATTCTTTTGATAACGGTAATAATAAAGCCTATTTATATGCTGCAAACACAGAATTTTCTTTTAGTACAAGACTAAAAATTTTAGCAAAATTTAGCTACAGAACTACTAACAATTCTGTTACTAATTTTAATGCTAATTCATCAGATTTTTTAACAGGTATATCTTATCAATTACTACCTAATGTTATTTTTAAAGGTACTGCTGGTATTACTTCATCTAAAGCAAAATCAACAGATTTTAATCAACTTTTAACAGATGTTTCTTTTAATATAAAACCTTTTAAACTTCAAAATTTAGAATTAGGGTATAAGAGAGAAATTCAGAATTTTAACGCAGAGTTAATTAATAGAGAAATTGTACAAAACAACTATTTATTAAATTACAGTTTAAATACAAACTTTAAATTAGGTTGGTTTACCCAGTATTACTTTACGTCTCAGAATGATAATAACACGAGAAATCTATTATTTACTTCTCTTTACTATAACCTTTTAGAAAAACCATCTTTAAAAGCTGGTATAAATTACCAAAATATTTCTTTCAAAAATCAAGTACCTACTATTTACTTTAGCCCTAGTAGATTTAATGCTATTGAAGTTTTTTTTAATTTGATAAAAAACGAAATTGGTACAAAAAAGAAACAATTCTTTTACGAATTAACTGCGGCTACTGGTTATCAATTTATTGAAAATGACGCTAAACAAAGTACTTATAGAGTACAAGGTAAATTAGGCTATAAATTCTCTGAAAGAAGTATTTTAAACATTTATGGTTTGCAAAGTAATATTGCTTCTGCAACCGCCGCAGGTTTTACATTTACAGAATTTGGTATAAACTACAAATGGTACTTATTTAAAAAGCCTTTATTCAGAAAATAATAGAAAAACACTATATTTAAATCAATTAAAAACGATTCTCTTTAATACTGAGATTGGTTAATAGCTAGCTCCCTCCTATTATTGAAACTATTTTTAAATTTTCTATTCAACTTTTATTTATTAAATTGGTTGATTAAACGTTAACAGTTTTGTAGGTAAAAGACGATTATTAATGAATAGCACTAAAATAAAAACTATAGAAGTATATAAAAATGACTATAGTATTTCAACTGACAAAGATAAGTTAGACATTTTGAGTATTCATAAATTCCTAGCGAATGAAACTGATTGGGCTAACGGAATTCCTATTAACACCTTAAAAACGTCAATTGAAAACTCTCTAAATTTTGGACTTTATTACCAAAATAAACAAATTGGCTTTGCTAGAATAATTTCAGACTATTCAACCATTGCTTATTTAGGAGATGTTTATATTTTAAAAGAATATAGAGGAAAAGGGTTAAGTAAATGGTTAATGAATGAAATAATGAAACATCCTAATTTACAAGGATTAAGACGTTGAATTTTACTAACTAACACAGCTGAATGGCTATATAAAAAGTTTGGTTTTACAGAAGTCCCTAATCCTGAATTTTATATGGAAAAACACGACGTTCATGTGTATAATGGATAATTACTTAAAACAAATACTTAAACAACTAATTATAAATGAAGAATAGTTTAATCATATTCATTTTTTCTGTAATATCTTTTTTTAGCTGTAAACAAACAATAGATTGTGATTTAATAATTACTAATGCAAATGTTTTAAATGTAGAAACAGGAAATATTTTAAAAAATAAATCCATAATAATTAACAAAGGGAAAATTGCAAACATTGTCTCAAATGCTACAACATATAAAGCAGTACAAAATATAAATGCTAAAGGTAAACTAGTAACTCCAAGTTTTATTGATACCCATATTCACCCAACAGATGTTTTCGGTGATAGAGATAAGGCGCCTAAAACATTAAATAAAGATGCTCGTAAAAAGTTATCAGATGCGTATTTACCTTACGGAACTACTACTACATTAATGTTAGGTCAGCCAGAAAATTGGTTAAATACAATACTAAGCTGGCAAAATAGTCCTAATTATCAATATACAGATCATTACACCTCTGGTGGAGCAATGATTTCTAAAGAAAATAGGAAACCATATATTGGTCATTGTGTGTTAGAAAATCCTAAAAAAGCAAAAGAGAAAATAATTGAATACAAAAATTTAGGCATTAATCATATTAAATTATATTACAGACTAAATAACCCTGAATTTAAAATAGCTTACAAAACTGCTGACAGCTTAAACATGAATGTTTACGGACATATTGGAGGTTTTGGATTAAAACACCTAAAAATAAAAGAAACTCTAAAATTAGGTTTAACAAAATATGAGCATCTTGGAATTATACCTAACAATATTTTAACCGATAAGGATGACTGGGATAAACTCAATAAACAATTTTTTAAATATTTCGGTAAAATGGATTCTGAATCTAAGGTACTTGAATATTTATTAGAGCAATTCCGATACGTAAACGATCACAAAAAAAACGAATTGAATAACTTTATCAATTTACTTGCAGAAAACAATGTATCATTTTCTACAACAAT
>CALHCK010000008.1 GCA_937936695.1 uncultured Polaribacter sp. | reverse complement strand
TCTATAAATATTAATACTTGGTAGATGAGGTAGAGGAAAACGTTAGAATACCATACTAACATTTTAATAGATGAGTTTTTAATATTACCAGCAACAAATAAAAGTGTACTACAGCTTATGTAAAGTAACAAACCAGAACTGATATACATGTATTTTTTATCAATACTATCAATTTTTGTTAAAAGAAACCGGAAACTATAGATTATTAAAGGAATGCATGTTACAACAATTTCAAAAAGATTGAATTTGTAGTAATCTTTAGGGTATTTTATGTAATAAATAGTTAATACTACTAGAACAAAATACATTACTCTTTTTATATATTTCTTAAGCTTTATCCCTTTATCTATAGAAATGTAAAAAAAACTTAAAAATAGAAATTGACCTATAAAGTAATAATGAGATAAAAAAAGGTTATGCTTTTTATTAAATTCTAGAAATCCACTAATAATTTGTATTATTAGAATAATTAGTAAGTAATTACTAAATATTTTAAAAGTTATCGGTTGATTTCGATAACTTTTAAAATATAAGATAGTATTTGTTATTAGTATTGAATGTCCTAAATAGTTGATTATGTCGTAGGTTTCCATTTTAATTAAAACCCATTTAAAGGGCTTTCATCGTCACAAACATCTGGACATGGAGATGTAAAATCATACACATATCCATCTTCTTCAAATAGAAAAGCATTATTATTAGATTCATCAACAGGTAGCATGTCTTTACCTTCTGCATCTACACCTACAATAACTAATTTTTCAATAAATTTTAAATTACCATTTTCATCTATTTGTTCTTGTAAACCCATGTATGCTCTAACAGACGCTACACCTTCTTCTTGCAATACTTCTTGTAAATCTATTTTAGGAATGTTAAAAGCTCTACATCTTTCTTGTGGGTTTAAACAAGCCTTTAATTTTCTCCATCTAGCTGTCCATCTAATTGCTTTTTTTAAAGTAATTGTGTTTTTTTCGCCGTTTGGTCTGTTTTCCATTTTAATTGTAGTTTATAAATTAATATACATTTGTTTAGAACCTAAATGTAGATAAAATACTTCTACTTACAGCAATACAAGTATAAAAACTACTAAAAAAGGGGGTTTTTACGTGTGTTAGCTACAATAAAACTAGGTGTTTTTGTGGGGTATGTATTTTAAAAATATGTACTTTTGGTTACATGTCTTTATCTATAGAGCTACAAATAAAAACGCTGCCTACTACACCTGGTGTTTATCAATATTTTGATAAAAACGATGTGATAATTTATGTGGGTAAAGCAAAAAATTTAAAAAAAAGAGTTGCCTCTTATTTTAATAAAAACCACGACAATGGTAAAACAAGGGTTTTAGTTAAAAAAATAGTACGTATTAAGCACATTGTTGTTAATACAGAAACAGATGCCTTGTTGCTAGAAAACAACTTAATTAAAAAATACAAACCGCGTTACAATGTATTGTTAAAAGATGATAAAAGTTACCCTTGGTTGTGTATTAAAAAAGAACGTTTTCCTAGAATTTTTATGACACGTAGGGTAATTAAAGATGGCTCTGAGTATTATGGCCCATATACCTCTATAAAAACGGTACGTGTTTTATTAGATTTAATAAAAGAACTCTACACTATAAGAACTTGTAATTACGATTTAAGTTACAAAAACATAAACGAGGGCAAATATAAAGTATGCTTAGAGTATCATTTAAAAAACTGTAAAGGCCCTTGCGAGGGATTAGATACCGAAACTAGTTATAACAATGCTATAAAAGAAATACGTAATATTATAAAAGGTAATTTTAAAGAAAGTTTAGATAGGTTACAAACCTTAATGCACACTTTTGCTGCAAACATGGAGTTTGAAGAGGCGCAAAAGATTAAAGAAAAACTAAGTTTATTAAGCAACTACCAATCTAAAAGTACTATTGTAAACCCAAGTATTAATAATGTAGATGTGTTTTCTATTATTTCTGATGAAACACACGGATATGCTAATTTTTTAAAGATTTCTAACGGAGCTATAATTCAGTCTCATACCACAGAAATTAAAAAGAAATTAGAAGAAACAGACCAAGAATTGTTGGCATTGTTTATTGTAGAAATTAGACAACGTTTTAATTCGTTGTCTCCAGAAATATATGTGCCTTTTAAAGTAGAGGTAGGAGAAGGTATAAAAGTAACGGTACCAAAATTAGGTGATAAAAAACGAATTGTAGAGCTGTCTGAAAGAAATGCCAAGTATTACAGGCAAGAGCAGTTTAAGCAAGTGCAAATTGTAGACCCAGACAGACATGTAAAAAGAATAATGGCGCAAATGAAAAAAGATTTGCGTTTGCACCAAGAGCCAAGGCATATAGAATGTTTTGATAATTCTAACATACAAGGTACAAACCCTGTGGCTGCTTGTGTGGTTTTTAAAGATGGTAAACCTAGTAAAAAAGATTACAGACATTACAATATAAAAACCGTAGAAGGTCCCGATGATTTTGCTTCTATGGAAGAGGTAGTATTTAGGCGTTACAAACGTTTGTTAGAAGAAAACCAACCGTTGCCAGAATTAATTATTATTGATGGAGGTAAAGGACAACTGTCTTCTGCGCTAAAAAGTTTAGAAATTTTAGGCTTGCGTGGTAAAATAGCCATTATTGGTATTGCAAAAAGACTAGAAGAAATTTATTATCCAGACGATCCTATTCCGTTGTATTTAGATA
This sequence comes from uncultured Polaribacter sp., assembly GCA_937936695.1. GTDB lineage: Bacteria > Bacteroidota > Bacteroidia > Flavobacteriales > Flavobacteriaceae > Polaribacter. The sequence continues at coordinate 5,254 of CALHCK010000008.1, read as the reverse complement.
AAAAATCAGAAACATTAAAAATTACTCAATATTTACGTAACGAGGCGCACCGTTTTGGTATTACGTTTCATAGAAATAAAAGAAGTAAAAGCGCCATTACCTCTGAGTTAGAACAAATACCAGATGTTGGTAAACAAACGATTACAACTTTATTGCGTAAATTTAAATCGGCAAAACGCGTAAAAGAAGCTTCTTTAGAAAGTTTAAAAGAAGTAATAGGCAATGCAAGAGCCATAAAAGTGCACCAATTTTATCATCCAGAAAAAAAATGAGAAAACTTTTAACATCCTTTTTTATAGTGATTTTTACTGTGTGTTACAGTCAGAACAAACAACCAAAAATAGGATTGATTTTAAGTGGAGGAGGCGCAAAAGGTTTTGCTCATGTAGGAGTTTTAAAAGAAATAGACAAAGCAGGTTTGCAGTTAGATTATATTGGTGGTACAAGTATGGGCGCAATTGCGGCTGCTTTATATGCCGCAGGATATTCAGGCGCTCAAATAGAAAAAATTGTTTTAGATACAGATTTTGTAAATGTTCTTAGAGATAAGTTGCCCAGAAATGCAACTACTTTTTTTGAAAAAGATCATGGCGAAAAAACAGTACTTAGTTTGCCTGTTAAAAAAGGCGCAGTAAGTTTTCCTAAAGGAGTGTCTAAAGGACAAAATGTGTTAAATTTATTATACGAGCTGTTTTCTTCTGCAGAAGGGCTTACCGATTTTTCTAAATTACCAATTCCTTTTTTTTGTGTTGCTACGGATGTAGAAACCGGAGGTCCTGTAATTTTAGAGCAAGGAAATTTACCCATTGCTTTAAGAGCCAGTAGCTCTTTTCCTACCTTATTAACCCCTGTTAATTTAAATGATAAATTGTTAATAGATGGTGGGGTGGCAAATAATTTTCCGGTAAGTATTTTAAAATCTAAAGGAATAGATATTGTTATTGGTGTAGATGTAGAGGGACGATTGTATGAGAAAGAGAAATTAAACTCTGTAGTAGCAATTATGAACCAGGTATTAAGTTACCAGATGTATAAAAAAAGTAATCAAGAAAAAAAAGGTGCAAATATTTATATACACCCCAAGGTATATAAATTTGGTGTAGTAGATTTTGATAAAAAAGAAGAAATTTTACAAAAAGGAATAGAAGAAGGAGCAAAGTATGCAAAGGTATTTAAAGAACTAGCAGCAAAACAAACCATTAAAAAAACACGTAAAAAATTACATTTTGATACTAAAAAGTATTTGATATCAGAAATAAATTTATCGGGTTCTAATTACTATACAAAGTCTTTTGTTTTAGGAAAGTTAAATATTAAAGAAGGAGATAGTTTAACAAGACAAGAAATTACAAAACGAATTTATTTATTATCGGCAACCAAAAATTACGACAATATTGCTTATAATTTAGTGCCTAAAAATAAAACGTATGCTTTAAATTTTACCGTTAAAGAATCTAAAGAATATGCGAGTTTAAATTTAGGTGTGCATTACGATTTGTTGTACAGATCTGGTGTGTTGGCAAATTACAGCCAAAAACATTTATTACTAAACAACGATTTGTTTTCTTTAGATGCTGTTTTGGGTGATAATTTAAGGTACAATTTAAACTATTTTGTAGATAATGGTTTTTTTACCAGTTTTGGTGTTAACTCTAGGTTCAATCATTTTACTACCAATGCTAAATTTAATCCTATTCTTTTAGATTTTCCTACAATTAGTAAAATCAATTTAAAATATAGAGATTTTACAAATCAGGTGTTTATACAAACTGCATTTAATAGAAAATTTACATTGGGTGTAGGTGTAGAGCATAAAAACCTTAAAATTACTACTGGTACAATAAGAACAGCAGGTGCTTCTGAAACTATATTTGATGATAGTAATTACTTAAATAGTTATGGGTATTTAAAGCTAGATACTTTTGATGAAAAGTATTTTGTAACCAATGGTTATTTTGCTGATGTTATGTTTAAATGGTACATGACATCTTCTGATGCTTTAGATAATTTTAAGCCTTTTTTACAAGGACAAGGTACTTTGGCGTTTGCAAAAACTTTTTGGAACAAGTTTACCTTTAAAATGACCAATCAGGCAGGTTTTACTTTTAATAAAATAACCTCTAATGTGTTTGATTTTTACTTGGGTGGCTACAATCAAAACTACATTAACACTTTTGTGCCTTTTTATGGTTACGATTTTGCAGAACTTTCTGACAGAACTTTTATAAAGTCTGAGTTTAATTTTAGATATGCAATTGCAAAAAATCATCATGCTTCTTTTATTGCAAATTACGGTAGGTTAGAGGGTAATGTTTTTAGAGATATAGATTTGTTTAAAGATATTAAAACGGGGTATGCAATAGGGTATAGCTACAACACTTTTATAGGGCCTATAGAGTTAAAATATAGCTTTTCTCCAGACACAAATAGTAAAATACTATTGTTTAATTTAGGTTTTTGGTTTTAAAAAAAACAGCCATAAAATGTATTATTTTATGACTGTTTAATTGTGTATGTAAACGTTGTTACTTAGTGTTTAAATGAAACTCTTCATAGGTTTGTAATAAGTTCATTAAAGCACTTATTAAATCTTTAGTTTCTAATAAAATACTAAAATACAAGGTTGTGTTTTTAGGACTCGTTTCGTCTGTTCTAATTCTTGCAACTTGTTTTTCTATAGAAGAAGATACGTTGTTAAGTAGTTCTCTTTTTTCTATTAAAATAATATTTAAATCATCAAAAGAACGATCATTAAAAACAGTGCTTACTTTATTTAATAAAGAAGATAATTCTACATCTATTTGTTTTAAATCTTTTAATTGTCCTTTTTTAAGATTTTTATGATTGTTGTTAACGTGTTTGTAACTTGCTCTAGATATATAACTTATAGATTGTGCAGCATCTTGTAAATAGCCCAATACCATAATATAAAATCTACTAGCTTGTACAGAAGTTTCGTCTAAAGATTTAATAAAGTAAAAAACACCATCTTTTAAGCCATCAATTTCTTCGTTTAATTTAGCTACATGCTTGTCTGTTTTACGTAGTTTATTAAGATCGTGGTTAGCAAGATCGTTTACAACATTGGTGTATAGCTTTTCTATTCTGCTAGCTACTCCGGCAATGTGGTCTGCGCTTTCTTCTATAACACCATTCATGGTAATTAACTCTTCTCTTTCTAAGTTGTTTTTCTTTTTTATTTCGCTAGTTTTTTTTCTGTGTTTAATGGTGTTTCTACCAATTAAAAAACCAACTACTAAAAGTAAAACAGGTATCATAGCTACGTGCCAGCTAATCATATAAGCAATAACACCAGCAGCAGTAAAAGCAATAATTGCAGTTAAAAACCAACCACCAATAACATTTAATACACCAGCAACTCTATACACAGCACTCTCTCTACCCCAAGCTCTATCTGCTAAAGAAGTACCCATGGCAACCATAAAAGTTACGTAGGTTGTAGATAAAGGAAGTTTCATAGAAGTAGCTATAGATATTAAAACACTAGCCATTATTAAATTTACAGAAGCTCTTACCAAATCAAAAGCAGGCATTTCGTACGTTTTGTCTTTTGGCAACTGTAATAAAGGTTTCTCAAATTTAGAATTGATAAAAACTTGTGTACTTTTAGGAATAACGGCGTTAATACCAGAATTTAAAAACATTGCAAATCTTACAGTAATTCTAGAAAGGTTGTTGGGTTGAAATTTTTCATGACCTTCTCCTTGTCTAGATAAATTGATTCCTGTTTCTATAACAGATTTAGCTTTAGAAGAGGTCCATAATGTAATTACCATAACTGCACCCGCTAATAATAATAGCCAAATATTAGATTTTACTTTGGCAGCTAAAACACCCATAGAAAATTCTTCAGCACTTAATCCGCCAACGTTAATTAATGGGTCTGTAAAAGATTGATACGAATTTAAAGCAGCAATTGGTACTCCAATAAAGTTTACCAAATCGTTACCAGCAAAAGCCATTGCTAAAGAAAACGTACCCACACCAATAATTAAAACCAAAATGTTTACCTTAAAAAAACGAATTAGTAAATAAGATAATACAGACCAAATTACAAAGCTAATTGCTATAATTTGTAGCGTACTAGTTTCTAGTAAAGGTTTTATACTTGCGTAAAAATCGGTACCTTTTAATCCTTTAATAATTATAAAATAAGTAATTGCAGTAACGGCAAAACCACCAAATAAAGAGTTTATGTATTTAGGTCTGCTCTCAAAATTAAAAGAGTAAATTAACCTAGAAAAATACTGTACAATAGCACCTACACTAAATGCAACAACAACAGATAATAAAATACCAAGTATAATATTAGTTGCAGTTTCGTAGTTAATGTAGTTCCAAATATCAGTAATACTTTGGGTATCACTATTTGCAATTTTTATTAAGGCAATTACTACTGCAGATCCTAAAAGCTCAAAAACTATAGATACTGTAGTAGAGGTTGGCATACCAAGCGAGTTAAAAATATCTAGCAAAAGTATGTCTGTAATCATTACTGCCATAAAAATGAACATTACATCCTGAAAAACAAACATATTAGGATTAAAAATACCTTTACGAGCTACTTCCATCATTCCACTAGAAGTAACGGCGCCAAAAAAGACACCCACACTGGCGATAATCATAATCTTTTTTACTGATATAGCTTTAGACCCTATTGCAGAATTTAAAAAGTTAACAGCATCGTTACTTACACCTACTACTAAATCTACAACAGCTAAAATAGCTAGTGCAACCAACATTAATATATATGGATCTCCCATTAGTTTAATAATTTTTAAATGAGTAAAGTTAATATTTTACCCATTTTATAAGGTTATTTAAAGGTTATAAAATTAAAATTTTCATTGCGCATCAAATTTATATTTTTTAATGAAAGTACAGGTATATTTTTTTAAATAAATAAAGTTCTTTAAAATAAGGTTGCTTAACATTTTGTTAACGCATAGGTAACGGAAGCATAATTTATAACTAACACGGACTTTACAAAACAAACGGACTTTTGCGGCAACAAATTATACAGTAAAATGAAAAAATTTTTATTTATTACGTTTTTAGCTTTGAGTCAGTTTATAGTAGCTCAAGGTAAAGGTACTTTAAGAGGTTTATTAACTGATAAAGAGGTGGGTGGAGAGCCACTACCATTTGCAAATGTATTTATTAAAGGTACTACAATTGGAGCAACAACAGACTTTGATGGAAACTTTGTGTTAAGCGTACCAGCAGGTACACA
>CALHCK010000007.1 GCA_937936695.1 uncultured Polaribacter sp. | reverse complement strand
TTAGAAACACTTACACCAAGAGAAGCAGACGTTGTAAAACTATACTTTGGTTTAGGAGAACACCAACCAATGACACTTGAAGAAATAGGAGAAACGTTTGATTTAACTCGTGAACGTGTACGTCAAATTAAAGAAAAAGCAATTAGAAGATTAAAACACACTTCTAGATCTAAAATTTTAATGACTTACTTAGGATAAAAATATAATACCTCACTCATCCGCAAGTGAATAATTAAATATAAAATAAAAACTCTCAAAGTTAAATTTGAGAGTTTTTTTATTAGAAGCTATTTCCAGCTTTCCACCATATCTTTTTTATCGTTCCTCAAAAAAGGATGCCGTTTCAATCTGGGCTAAAATTATTTGCTGGCTTTAGCAACATCTGTTTAAAATAAGAACAAAAAACAACTATTCTATAGTTGTTTTTTGTTCTTATTTTACATTAATGACTTTAATTTACAACACAAAACAAAATATTTTCTCCTTTATAATCATCTATCCCATTTGCAAAAAATGTAACTGAGAAACTATGATCAGGGTTATTATTGTAAAAATACACATACTCATACACCCCACGATTAGTTTCAGTTGGAGCTCTTAATTCTCTTTTAAAATTTGTAGCCGATGATATCCCTGAACTTGATGTTCTTTCAAAAGAAGGCACTTTAAGTTCGTCTACTACCTTATCCATAAAATTTCTATCAGAATTACTAAAATCAAATTTTTCATTTACTAGGTATGGATAAGCTCTATATAAAAACTCTTTATTTTCCGTAGAAAAAATTCTGCTAGATGTATTTATAAAAGCAAATCTAATTATTTTTGTTGCTTTTGTTTCAGAAAAAGCAACACCAGAAGAATAAGTCCAAATAACTGATTCACCACTACTTGTTTCTGCTTTAGAATCTGGCTCACCCAAAACCTCTAAAAGTCTATCCGATGTATCTATATCTATCCTAATACCTTCTACTACACGAGATTTAAAAACACCATGAGTTAAAAATTCTAATTTTACAACTCTAGTTTTTGTTTCTTCTTCATTTTTTAAATTTACTCTTACATCCCCTTTCAGGGCTTTTTCTGATTTTATTTCATATACATTGTCACTAATTTTTGTTTCAGACATCGCATCGTCAGAAAAAACAAATTCAACATCAGTAAAGTTACTTCCCTCAATATTTAATGTAACGGCTTCATTCGTAAATAATATATTTTTAGAAGCAGATAAACTTTCAAATACTACTGGTTCAATTGGTTGAATATCTTCATCCATAGATTCATTTTTAGAACATGATGTAATAAATAGAGTAACAAATAAAGTGGTCAAAATTAAATAATTGTTTTTCATCTTTTTTTTTATTAAAATAATTTAGTTTGAATTCAAAAATAATGCATTTGTTAAAATATAGCTGTTAATAAACGTTATTTTTTAACTTTAATAATTCTTCCTATTAATAATAGTAATACACATCTCTTATTAACAATATTGAATTATTTATCTTTGATGTTTAAAATTTATAACACTAAAAATAGATGAGTAATTTAATAGCACCTTCATTATTAGCAGCAGATTTTGCAAACCTACAACAAGACATTGAAATGGTAAACAACAGTAAAGCTGATTGGTTTCATATAGATGTTATGGATGGTGTTTTTGTACCAAATATTTCATTTGGAATGCCTGTTTTAAAAGCCATTGCTAAACATGCTACTAAAACATTAGATGTGCATTTAATGATTGTAAACCCTGACAAATACATAAACACATTTGCAGATTTAGGGGCAGATATTTTAACGGTACATTATGAGGCTTGTACTCATTTACATAGAACTGTACAAGCTATAAAAGCAGCAGGTATGCAAGCAGGTGTTGCTTTAAATCCGCACACACCTATTGCTGTTTTAGAAGATATAATAACAGAACTAGATGTAGTTTGTATTATGAGTGTTAATCCAGGGTTTGGAGGGCAATCTTTTATAGAGAATACATACAAAAAAGTAAGCCAATTAAAACATTTAATAGAATTTACAGCATCTAACTGTAAAATAGAAATAGACGGTGGGGTAACAACACAAAATGCAAATGCTTTAATTGAAGCTGGTGCCAATGTATTAGTAGCGGGTAGTTTTGTGTTTGGTGCAGAAAATCCTACAAATACAATTGAAGATTTAAAAAACATTATTGCTTAATTGCTTTATACGGTTGTAGACATAGAAACCACTGGTAATGGTTATAAAGGACAAAAAATAACCGAAATTTCTATTTTTGTTTTCAATGGAAAAAAGGTTATTGATGAGTATACGAGTTTGGTTAATCCAGAACAAAATATACCCACTTTTATAACCAACCTTACAGGTATTACTAATGCCATGGTTAGAAATGCGCCTAAGTTTTACGAAATTGCAAAAAAAGTGGCAGAAATTACCAAAAACACCATTTTTGTAGCTCATAACGTAAATTTTGATTACAACATAATTCAAGCAGAATTTAAAAGTTTAGGTTTCGATTTTAAACGAAAAAAACTATGTACTGTTCGTTTATCCAGAAAAATTATTCCAGGTTTAAACTCATATAGCTTAGGTAACATTTGCAGTACAGAAAACATTCCTATAAATGGAAGACACAGAGCAAAAGGAGATGCTGAAGCAACCACGGAGTTGTTTAGAAGGCTAATAGAAAGAGATGATAATTTTATAATTAATTCTTTTTTAAACCCTCGTTCTAGACAAGCTACACTACCACCTCTTTTAGACAAAAAAGTAGTTGATGAGTTGCCTGAAACATTTGGTGTTTACTATTTTAAAAATTTAGCTAAAGAAGTTATTTATGTTGGTAAAGCCAACAATATTAAACAACGTGTAATTAGCCATTTTTACGACAAAAAAAAGAAAGAACAGAACATGTGTTTAGAAACAGCTGATATTTCTTTTACAAAAACTGGTAGCGAGTTATTAGCACTGTTGCATGAATCATCAGAAATAAAAAAAATATATCCTAAATACAATAGAGCACAAAGAAAATCTGGAGAAGCTGTTGGTTTATTTTCTTATGAAGATCAAAAAGGAATCATTCATTTAGCTTACAATCGTTTAAAATTAGCTCCACAATCTCTTACTAAATACTACTCTGTTGCAGAGGCCAGAAACCATTTAGAGTATTTATGTAGAGAGTTTAATTTATGCCCTAAGTATTGCCAACTTCAAACAAATGTTTCAAGTTGTTTTCATTATCAAATAAAAGAATGTAAAGGAGTTTGCTGTAATAAAGAACCTATAGACACATACAATCTTCGGGTTAAAAAAGCAATAAATTCTATTGGTATTGGTGCAGAAAACTTAGTTATAAAAGAAACTGGTAGAACAAATAATGAAATTGGTGTTGTTTTAATTTTAAACGGAATTTACAAAGGTTTTGGTTATTTAGATACCTCGCAAGACAAACAATTACAAGAACCTGAAGATTACCAATTTTTTATTACTCCTAAAAAAGATAATAGAGACATACAACGTATTATAACTTCGTATTTAAAAAAACAACAATTAAAAGAATCAGAAAATGGAGAAATCAGGATATAAAATTCACATAATTGGTGCTGGAGTTAGCGGTTTAATTGCTGCACAAATTTTAGAAAACTATGGATATCAACCTACAATAATAGAAGCTTCTAATTCAGTTGGAGGTCGTGTAAAATCTGATATTGTAGATGGATATGTTTTAGACCATGGTTTTCAAGTGTTATTAACATCGTATCCTGCTGCGAAAAAATATTTAGATTATACCCAACTAGATTTACAAGAATTTTTACCTGGTGTAACACTATTTAAAAATGGCAAAAAACAAACTATTGGAGACCCTTTACGCAATTTATCTCTTTTAATACCTACTTTACTTTCTTCTATTGGTAATTTTTCTGACAAACTTAAAATCTTAAAATTAAATACTCTTTTAAAGAAAAAGGAAATTGAAGAAATTTTTAATTCTACCGAAATTAGTACTTTAGAATATTTACAAAATTTTGGTTTTTCAGATAAAATTATAGATTCATTTTTTAGACCTTTTTTTAGTGGTATTTTTTTAGAACCAAATTTAGATACTTCTAGTAGAATGTTTGAGTTTGTGTATAAAATGTTTGGTGATGGTTTAGCTGTTGTTCCTAAAAACGGAATTCAAGCCATACCTAATCAATTAAAAGAAAATTTAAAAAACACTAAGTTTCTACTGAATTCTAATGTAAAAGAAGTTAAAGATAAAAGCATTGTTTTAGAAAATGATACTCTTATACAAAGTGATATTACTATAATTGCTACAGAAGCAAGTAGTTTGGTTAGTAATTTAAAAAACCAAGAAACTGTTTGGAAAAGTTGTGATACTTTATACTTTAAGACTAAAAACGCTGTAATTTCTAAACCTTTAATTGGTTTAATATCAGATAAAAATTCTTTAATTAACAATATTTTTTATCCTACAAATATTGCTAATTCCTCTAAAGGAAATCAACAATTATTATCTGTAACTATCGTAAAAGATCATCAATTAAACGAAAAACAATTAATTAATACGGTTACTAAAGAATTATTAGAGTTTTGCCAAATTTCTGACATCTCGTTCTTAAAAAGGTATCAAATAAAAAAAGGGTTACCAAAACTATCTAACCTTCAGTATGAAATTTCTAGTACAGAAACCAAGTTAAAATCTACACTTTTTTTAGCAGGAGATCAACTTTTAAACGGATCTTTAAATGCTGCTATGATTGCTGGTGAAAGAGCTGCATTGGGTGTTATACAGAATTTAGAAGATGGTTTAATTTAAGATAAACATGTAAATTGTGACTCCAAAAGGACTCGAACCTTCAACCGTCAGAGCCGAAATCTGATATTCTATCCAATTGAACTATGGAGCCATGTAAACTCAACTTATCTTTTAAATTTAAATAAGTTGAGTTTATAATATATTAAGCCAAGTGTTTTTTAACTAAGCTAGATATTGTTTTTCCGTCTGCTTGTCCTGCTAATTCTTTAGAAACAATTCCCATAACCTTACCCATATCTTTCATACCTTCTGCACCTGTTGCTTCAATCGTTGTTATTACAACTCCTTCTATTTCTTCTTCAGATAAAGCTTCTGGTAAAAATTGCTCTAAAACAGCTAATTCTGCTAATTCTGGTGCAGCCAAATCTTCTCTTTCTTGCTTTACAAAAATAGCAGCACTATCTTTTCTCTGTTTTACTTGTTTCTGAATAATTTTTATTTCTTGTTCTTC
>CALHCK010000006.1 GCA_937936695.1 uncultured Polaribacter sp. | reverse complement strand
AGAAAGAGATTTTATACTAAACAAACTTTGGGGTAATAACGATTTTTTTACAGCCAGAAGCATGGATGTTTTTATTAGCAAACTTCGTAAAAAATTAAAAAAAGACTCAAATATTCAAATTATAAATATTAGAGGTTTAGGTTATAAATTAATTTGTTAATCTTTTTCTGTTTAGTTTTTTTAGTACCTTTATCATCAATTTTAACTTCATTAAAGTTTATATATGCACATTGCAATTGCGGGGAATATTGGTGCCGGAAAAACCACACTAACCAAACTTTTAGCCAAACACTACAAATGGGAACCTCATTTTGAGTCTGTAGATGAAAATCCGTATTTAGACGATTTTTACACAGAAATGGAACGATGGTCTTTTAACTTACAAGTATATTTTTTAAACAGTAGATTTAAACAAATATTAGATTTAAAAGAAAGCGGTAAAAATATAATACAAGACAGAACCATTTATGAAGATGCGCGTATCTTTGCCCCTAACTTACACGCAATGGGTTTAATGACAAACAGAGACTACAACAACTACAGCTCTTTGTTTAATTTAATGGAAAACCTAGTAAACCCGCCAGATTTATTAATTTATTTACGCGCAGATATATCTACATTAGTAAGCCAAATTCATAAAAGAGGTAGAGAATACGAAAACACTATTTCTATAGACTATTTAAGCAGATTAAATGAGCGTTATGAAGCTTGGATATCTACTTATGACAAAGGAAAACTATTAGCAATAGATGTAAATAATATAGATTTTGTTGATAACCAAGAAGACTTAGGACATATTATAGACAGGATAGACTCTCAAATAAACGGACTGTTTTAAAAATAACTAAACATAATAAAAAAGACCGTGTTAAAACACGGTCTTTTCATTTGTGATCACAAATATCACATAATAATAGAAAGTCCCCCAACTTCTACTATATTCTATTTTTTAAATTTTCTAGAAATTTCTTCACGAATAAAACAATCCGAAACTGTGCTCGGGTATTTCATCAAAAATAAATCAGAAATATCTAAAGAATATTTTATCATTTTAATATCATCTAAAATTTTATTCTTAAGAATACTAGAAACCTCTTGCGTGGTTTGCATTCTTTTAAAAGGATTACTCATAGGTTTTACATTTCTTGGTAAATTTTTACAACTTTAGCTTTTGCTCTTTTAAGTCTCATTTTAACCGCACTTTCACCTAAATTTAAAGAATTCATAATTTCTTTAATACTCATATCATCTTGATATTTCATTAATAAAATCATTTTTTCTGTAGGCTCTATTAAAGCTAAAACTTTTGCTAATTTTTCAGATTTTAACTGAAACAATTTAGCATCCTCAACGTCATCAGAAGCATCGTTCTCTTTTATTTGATCTGTAACAACCGTAACTTTTTCTTTTTTCTTGTATGCATTTCTTTGAACATAATTTACACAAAAATTATATGTAAAAGAATACAACCATGTAGAAAATTTAGAGTTACCCTTAAAAGTTCTTATCTTCACAAATAACCTTACAAAAACATCATGTGTTAAGTCTTCTGCTTCTTCTTTACTCTTAGAAAAACCAAAACACTTTTTAAATACTACATTCGAAAACCTATCATATAATTCCGCAAACAACTGCGCATTATTTGTTTCTATTATTTTAAAAACTAATTCTTCGTCTGATACTCTATTTAATACTAATGTTTCCAATTTCGGTTATTTTTATGACACAAAGAAATGGAATTAGTCACCCCTACAGGAAAAAAAAAGATTAGCAGACACTTTAAATCGGTGAATGGTAAAAAAAAGGCTTTTAAAAAAAAAATAACTTTTTTTGTAACATTCTTTTAAACTCATACGTATAATAAAGTGTAGCAAATACATTAATCCTTTAAAAAGTTATAGAGAATTAGATGAGACAACTAAAAATTACCAAGCAGGTTACCAATAGAGAAACTGCGTCGTTAGATAAGTATTTACAAGAGATAGGAAAAGTAGACCTAATTACTGCCGATGAAGAAGTAGAATTAGCACAACTTATAAAAGCAGGAAACCAAAGAGCATTAGAAAAATTAACGAAGGCCAATTTAAGATTTGTTGTATCTGTAGCAAAACAATACCAAAATCAAGGATTAACATTACCAGATTTAATTAACGAAGGTAACTTAGGTTTAATAAAAGCTGCCAAACGTTTTGATGAAACTAGAGGATTTAAGTTTATTTCTTATGCTGTATGGTGGATTCGTCAATCTATTTTACAAGCATTAGCCGAACAATCTCGTATAGTACGTTTACCGTTAAATAAAATTGGTTCTATCAATAAAATTAACAAAATGTACGCTTTCTTAGAACAAGAAAACGAGCGTCCTCCGAGTCCAGAAGAAATTGCTAAGAAATTAGACATGACGGTAAACGACGTAAAAGAGTCTATGAAAAACTCTGGTCGTCACGTATCTATGGATGCACCTTTAATAGAAGGAGAAGACTCTAACTTATACGATGTATTAAATTCAGGAGAGTCTCCAAACCCAGACAGAACCTTATTACACGAATCTTTAAGAATAGAAATAAACAGAGCTTTAGAAACACTTACACCAAGAGAAGCAGA
>CALHCK010000005.1 GCA_937936695.1 uncultured Polaribacter sp. | reverse complement strand
TAAATAATTACCAACGCAAAATTACAGAACCCCAGGTAAACCCACTACCAAAAGCTGCTAAAATTACAAGATCATTATCTTTTATTTTCCCTTGTTCCCAAGCCTCTGTTAAAGCAATAATTACAGAAGCAGCTGTAGTATTTCCGTATTTCATAATATTGTTAAAAACTTGCTTATCAGACAAATTAAATTTTTTCTGTATATATTGTGCAATTCGCAAATTTGCTTGATGCGGAATTAACATATCAATATCTTCTTTTTGTAAATTATTTGCTTGTAAAGCTTCTATTATTGCTTCAGAAAAACGAGATACAGCATGTTTAAATACAAACTGCCCATTCATATATGGATAATAGGATAAATCTGAATCATCATTATTTTCTATAATTTCTGGCACCCAACGTTGGGTTGCTGGTCCTTCTAAAACCAATTCTTTTGCATGCTTTCCTTCAGAATGTAAGTGAGAAGATAAAATTCCTTTTCCTTCTTCAGCGCATCTAGATAAAATGGCTGCACCTGCTCCATCTCCAAAAATAACAGAAACATTTCTACCTCTGGTAGATTTATCTAACGCTCCTGAATGGTTTTCTGAACCAATTACTAAAATGTTTTTATACATTCCTGTTTTTATAAATTGATCTGCAACAGACAACGCATAAATAAACCCAGAACATTGGTTTCTTACATCTAAAGCTCCAATTGTAGGCATCTCTAAAAGGTCTTGGATTTGCACACCTCCTCCTGGAAAATACATGTCTGGACTTAAAGTTGCAAAAACAATAAAATCGATATCATTTTTAGTTAACCCAGCTCTTTCAATAGCTATTTTAGCTGCTTTTGCACCCATAGTAGCCGTAGTATCATCGGTTTTAGGGTCTATCCATCTTCTTTCTTTAATTCCTGTACGTTCTTGAATCCATTCATCAGATGTTTCCATAAATGTTGTCAAATCATTATTTGTTACTACATTTTCTGGTACATAATACCCTAAGCCTGTGATTTTTGAACTATACATAATAAATAGATTTTTAATAAATATAACAATTTATTACATACTCACTACCCTACATCAAACAATAAAACGTTAAAATACTGTCAAAAAAGTTATAACTACGTCATCTTGTCATAATAATTTGTTTGGTATTTTTTTTGACAAGTGTATCAACAGAAAATAATATAAAACAAACATATAATTATGAGTAAAGGAAACATTAATGTATCTGTAGAAAATATTTTTCCGCTGATTAAAAAATTCTTGTATTCTGATCACGAAATCTTTTTACGTGAATTAATTTCAAACGGAACAGATGCTACTACAAAATTAAAACACTTAATTTCTATTGGTGAAGCTAAGACTGAATTAGGTGATGCTAAAATAGAAATTAGTATCAATGAAGATGCCAAAACCTTAACTATTAAAGATCAAGGTTTAGGAATGACAATGGATGAGGTTGAAAAATACATTAACCAAATTGCTTTTTCTGGTGCCGAAGAATTTTTAGATAAATATAAAGATGATAAAAACGAAACTGGTGTTATTGGGCACTTTGGTTTAGGTTTTTACTCTGCTTTTATGGTTGCTGATAAGGTAGAAATTTTTACAAAATCTTTTAAAGATGCTCCTGCGGCGCATTGGACGTGTGATGGGTCTCCGGAATATACTTTAGAAGAAAATGATAAATCTGACAGAGGTACAGAAATTGTTTTACACATTGCTGAAGACTCTTTAGACTTTTTAAAAGAAGATAAAATAAGAGGTTTATTAACTAAGTATAATCGTTTTAACCAAGTACCAATTAAATTTGGAACTAAAAACATTAACGATCCTGAGCATGAGCCTGCAACCATTACAGACAAAGATGGTAAAGAATCTAAAGAGCCTCACAGACAAATAGAGGTAGATGATATTATTAACAACACAAACCCAGCATGGACAAAAGCTCCTGCAGATTTAAATGATGAAGATTACACAAACTTCTACAGAGAATTGTATCCAATGCAATTTGAAGAGTCTTTATTTCACATTCATTTAAATGTAGATTATCCTTTTAACTTAACAGGTATTTTATTTTTCCCAAAATTGTCTCAGAATTTAGACATGCAGAAAGATAAAATTCAGTTATACCAAAACCAAGTATTTGTTACAGATAATGTAGAGGGTATTGTACCAGACTTTTTACAGATGTTAAAAGGGGTTATAGATTCTCCAGACATTCCTTTAAATGTTTCTCGTTCATACTTACAAGCAGACGGTGCTGTTAAAAAAATATCTGGATACATTACTAAAAAAGTAGCAGATAAATTAGCTTCTTTATTTAAAAAAGACAGAGCTGATTTTGAAACTAAATGGAATGATATTAAAGTAATTATTGAGTACGGAATGTTGTCTGAAGATAAATTCTATGACAAAGCAAAGAAATTTGCATTGTACCCAACGGTTGCAAACACCTTTTTTACGTTTGATGAGCTTGTTGAAAAAACAAAAGATGCACAAACAGATAAAGATGGTAACCACGTAATTTTATACACTTCTAATAAAGAGGCACAACACAGTTACATACAAGATGCAACTGCTAAAGGATATGAGGTTTTAGTTTTAGACTCTCCTATTATTTCTCACTTAATGCAAAAATTAGAAGGTGCAGGAGAAAAAATTAAATTTACACGAGTAGATTCTGACTTTATTGATAATTTAATTAAGAAAGACGAAAACGTAATTTCTAAATTATCTGACGAAGAAAAAGAAACATTAAAACCAATTATAGAAGCTGCTGTTCCAAAAGAAACATACACAGTACAATTAGAAGCTATGGATTCTGCCGCTTCTCCATTTCTTATTACTATTCCAGAATTTATGCGAAGAATGAAAGAAATGCAAGCCTCTGGTGGTGGTGGAATGATGGGAATGGGTAACTTCCCAGACATGTACAATTTAGTTGTAAACACTAACAATCCATTAGTTTCAGAGATTTTAAATGCTGATGAAGACAAGCAAAAAGGATTAATTTCTCAAGCTTTTGATTTAGCTAAATTATCTCAAAACCTACTACATGGAGAGGAGTTAACAAACTTTATTAAGCGTTCTTACGAGTTAATTAAATAGTAATTTTATTACTCTAAATATTTAACCTCTTTGTAAATTTACAAAGAGGTTTTTTTATGTAAAAAACAAAACTTATAAAAGCAATTTCTGTTTTTTTAAAAATAAAAACTAAATTTATATCCTAAACAAAAAATTACATAATATGAAATGGAGAGGAAGACGAACAAGCAATAATATAGATGATAGAAGAGGAATGTCTTCTGGTAGGAGAAGTGTTAATATGGGAGGCGGTTTGGCTAAATTACTTATCCCGTTGGTTCTTAAGCTAATTACTACAAAAAAAGGTTTAATAATTGTAGCTGTTGTTTTAGGGTTTATGTATTTTACAGGCAACAATCCTTTACAACTTTTAACAGGAGGCTCAACAAATCAAATTCAAAATACAAATTATAAAGGTTCTGAATCTGAAAATGAATTAGCTCAATTTAGTGCTGTTGTTTTAGCAGATACCGAAGATATTTGGAATGACTTATTAAAAAATTATAGAGAACCTACTTTAGTACTTTTTACAAATTCAGTATCCTCTGCATGCGGATCTGCTTCTAGTGCCACAGGTCCTTTTTATTGCCCAGGTGATGAGAAACTATACATAGACCTAAGTTTTTTTAAAGAAATGGAAACTCGTTTAAATGCTCCTGGAGATTTTGCCCAAGCTTATGTTATTGCGCATGAAGTTGGTCATCACATCCAAAATTTAATGGGAACCACAGATAAAATGCAAAGACTACGTGGCAGAATTAGTCAAAAAGAATACAACAAACTTTCTGTAAAGCTAGAATTACAAGCCGATTTTTTAGCTGGTGTATGGGCACATCATTCGCAAAAAATGAATCAAATTATGGAAGAAGGAGATTTAGAAGAAGCCTTAAATGCAGCTTTTGCAATTGGTGATGATAGACTTCAAAAACAATCTTCTGGAAGAGTGGTTCCTGATTCTTTTACACACGGAACCTCTGAGCAAAGAATGCGTTGGTTTACCAAAGGATTTAAAACCGGAGATTTAAAACAAGGAGATACTTTTAATACTCAGTCTTTATAACCAGTTAAATTATAAAATATGTCTATAAATTTAAAACTGGGATACCGTTTTTATTATAATAATAAACATTGGAAGATTATAGAAGTATACAATATAACATGGGAAGATGGAACAAAGTCTAAAGAATATAAAATAAAATCTGATTCTGGTCTTATCAGTTTTCTTGAAATAACTACAGATAAAGAAACCAAATTTACTTTTTCTTTTTGGACGAAGAGAAATAAACCAGATTTCTTAGAGACCAGCCAAAAATTAACAGAAGATTTTATCTTTTTAGGGAAGGCTAAGTTTCCCAAAAAAACAACTTTCTATGGAGTTGTTTATTACTTCGATGAACAAGTTGATGGTATTTGTAATTATGGATATGAAAAAGAAAAAGTTAATTCTTTAAATTACTCAAGTAAAGATAAAAAAAAGCTCTTATCTATTGAACTATGGGATGATGAAATAGAGGTTTCTACTGGAATTATCATTAAAAGAAGTGATATTTCTAAAATAGAAGCTGGACATTTAAGTATTTTAAACACATCTTTTCTAAATTTAATCAATAAATATGTAAATGAAATTATTATTATTCTCTTATTGTTATTTTTTTTTCTTCTTGAAAAATGTTCAAATAAAAATTCTTGGGAAAATAATTCTAATTACAATTCTTCAGATTCAACAAAAATATACAGAAATAATAACTATTACAGAGGGAGAAGTTTTGGGGGCTTTGGAAAATAAATAATTATGGATACATCTACTTTACTATGGATAGGAGAAACATTTTTTTATATCCTAACATTTTTTTTACTTTTAATAATTTCTAAAGTTATATTTAAAATTAGATATAAAAATATTAATATAGATAATGAATTATCCTCAAAAGACAATGTTGCTTTCTCTATCTTAACAACAGGTTATTTTATTGGGGTATTAATTATTTTTTTAGGTGTTATTCAAGGAGAATCTTATGGATATCTTAATGACTTAATACTTATTTTAAGTTATAGCTTAATAGGTAATTTACTATTAATAATTTCATCATTTTTAAATGAAAGAGTCGTTTTTTCTGGAAAATTCAGCCTTTATAAAGAAATAATTGAAGATAAAAATAACGGTACAGGTTTTATAGAGGCTGCAAATTTTATTGGATCTTCTTTAATTATTTTTGGAGCAATAAAGGGTAAAACTTTCAATTTATTTCCTACTATTAACCATATAGGCCTTTATATTTCTGGTGTAGTTAGTTTAATTTTATTTTGGAGTATTGGACAAATAATACTTTACGTAAGCTTACATGCATATAAAAGAGTTTCTAACTATAATGTTTTAGTAGAAATAGAAAAGGACAATGTTGCTGTAGGAATTGTTTATGCTAGTATTTTTTTATCAATTACATATTTATATTCGCAAGCAATTAAAGGAGATCTTATTTCTTTGATTATGATTATTGAAAACATTTGTTATTATATATTTTTAGGTCTTATTTTACTTCCTATATCTAGATTATTTGTAGATAAAGTTATATTACCTAAAAGTAATTTAACCGATGAAATTATTAATCAAACAACACCTAATCAAGGAGCAGCTTTAATAGAAGCCTTTGCATATCTTGGTAGTGCAGTTTTAATAAGCTATTGTATTTAAATGCCTACAAACAAACAGAAAAAAAATTTACTTTTTTCAGCATTATTTGCAACGGGTTTGTCAGGTATTGTTGCTGAATATTGTTTTGCAACCTTGTCAACATATTTTATCGGAGACTCTGTAAAACAATGGTCTATTATTATTTCTTTAATGCTATTTAGCATGGGTATTGGTAGTAGAATCACGAAATCGTTTAACCAAAATATATTTAAACTTTTTTTAATTACAGAATTTACGCTTTCTGTTGTTGTTTCTTTCTCTGCAGTAACTACTTAT
>CALHCK010000004.1 GCA_937936695.1 uncultured Polaribacter sp. | reverse complement strand
ACGAAAAAAATAGCGACTGCCGAAAGCCCGCAGTGGTTTCTTTGATAAATGGAAACCACTGAACGCCCTAAACAATAGCTAAACTTTGCTCTATAGTGTTATATACTTTTTGTAGTTGTTGTGTAGTAATTACATAAGGTACTTGTATGTAAATGGTGTTGCCTAACGGACGCAAAAACACACCTCTTTCCATAAAAAACGCCAATAACTTGTCTCGCAAACTTCCGTAACGTTCTGTCTTGGTTTTTAAATCTAGTGCAAAAATAACTCCTTGTACGCGTGCTGTTTCTACTTTTGGGTGTTGTATAATTTGGGTTTTAAATTTTTGATGCGCTGCTTCTATAGTTTTAATATTCTGCTGAATTTGTTCTGTTTGTAATAACGTTATGGCTGCATTGGCTGCTGCACAGGCTATTGGGTTTGCAGAGTAGGTATGGCAATGAAAAAAACCTTTTGCCATTGTGTTACTTAAAAAGGCTTGGTAAATTTTTTCTGTACAAGCGGTTATTGCCATGGGTACCAAACCTGCTGTTAGTGCTTTGCTTAAACAGATAATGTCTGGTTTTGTGGCTATAAAATCTGAGGCAAAATTACGTCCTGTTTTTCCAAAACCTGTCATTACCTCATCGGCAATGGTTAAAATATTATGGGTTTTAAAAAAGTGTAAAATTTCATTTAATCCGTTGGCATCGTAAATTTTCATGCCTGCGGCTCCCTGAATTATAGGTTCGTAAATAAACCCTGCTACTTTAGTTTCTTTTACAATTTGTTGTAGTTGCTCTAAAATTTCTTGGTGATTTTTACCATTGGGTACTGGTATTCTTTTAACGTCCATTAAAAAATCTTCGAAAGGCCCATTATAAACAGACAAACCTGAGACAGACATGGCGCCAAAGGTATCGCCATGAAATCCGTTTTCTAAAGCTATAAACGTGTTGCGCTTTTCATTTAAATTAAAATAGTATTGCAATGCCATTTTAATACCTGCTTCTACGGCGGTAGAACCATTATCATTAAAAAAAATTCGATTCTGGTTTTTGGGCATTATTTTTATTAAGTTTTCTGATAATTCTACGGCAGGTTCGTGCGTAAAATCGCTAAACATAATTTGGTCTAATGTTTCCATTTGTTTGGCAACTCTTTTTGTAATAAACGGGTTGCAATGCCCAAACATACAGGTGTACCAAGAAGATACGGCATCTATATAATTATTACCATTTTCATCTGTTAACACACAGCCTTTTGCTTTTACAATTGCCAAACTTTCTGGGTGTGTTTGGTGTTGTTTTAATGGGTGCCAAAGGTGTTTTTTATCTCTTTCTTGTAGTGTCATTTTTATATGGTTTTGTTGTACTGTTTATTTTACAACTAAAATGTCTTTTATATTTGTGGTGTATTTAGGCGAAAGTCTTTCTTGACGCATTTTCCAAGTTTTTTGCAAATCTTGGTTGCCTAATTTTATTTTGTCTGATTTATATTTTCTATTTAAATGATCTATGGCAGACATTAAGGGTTTGTGCTTAGGGTTTTCTGATGAAAATAAGTTTAACTGATAATTGTTATTAGCTACTAAACCAGAAATTATAACTCCTGCTTTTTTATAATGTACTCCTTTTGTAAATAACATTTCTGCGGCTGTAACTGCGGCTTTTGCTATTACTAATGTAGAGTCTGTTGGACACGATAAAATAATGGTTTTATCTACTTTTTGATAAGATTGTTGTTTACTAAAACGGTTGGTTCTTAAAAAAACAGTAATTACATGACAGCTAGATTTTTGCTCTCTTAATTTTTTGGCACAACTTGCCGCAAAGGTTGATATTCGTTCTTTTATATCTGCTAAATTAGCGTACGTGTTTTCGAAACTTCTGGTTGTGGCAATCATTTTTTTAGACGACACTGCGTCTTCTAAAGGTATTTTAGAAATTCCTTGTAAATCTTTTTGCAAGCGCCACTCTACAATAGAAAAGTTTTTTAGCACCCAATCGCTTGGTAATTGTGTAAAATCGTAAGCGGTTACGCAACCTTTAGCTTGTAATCGTTTTTTTATACGATCTCCTACTCCCCAAACATTGCCAATTTTTGTCCATTTTAGTGCTTTAATTCTTTTTTCTTCAGAATCTATAATACAAATTCCTTTAGATTGTTTTAAGTTAGATCTGGCAATTTTATTGGCTACCTTGCTTAATGCCTTTGTTGGCGCAACACCTACACAGGTAGGTATTCCTGTCCATTTTAAAACTCTGCTTCTTATTTTAGTAGCGTAGTCTGTAAAATTATAATTATCAAAGCCTTTAAATTCTAAAAAAGATTCGTCTATAGAATAGACCTCTATGTCTGGAGAAAAATCTCTTAAAATAGTCATTACCCGCGCACTCATATCTCCGTATAACGGATAATTAGAAGACAAAATAGTGATGTTATTTACTTTGCAAAACTGCTCCCATTTAAAAATTGGCGCACCAAAGGGTAGTTGCAACTTCTTAGCCTCATCGCTCATAGAAATTACACAACCATCGTTATTACTTAAAATAGCTACGGGTTTATTTTGCAAGCTAGGGTTAAAAACCCGCTCGCAAGAGGCATAAAAATTATTACAATCTACTAAAGCAAACATCTGGTAAAGGTATATAAATTTGTTATTTTTGTGTTGATGAAACTGCCAAAGAAGTTAACAATAAAACTACAACATAGAGAAGAAACTAATTCTTTACGAAGTTTAAAAACACCTACCAATTTGGTTGATTTTTCTTCTAATGATTACCTTGGGTTTGCTAAGTCTGAAATTATTTTTACAGAAACGCATCAATACTTAATAAATAACAATAGCAAACAAAATGGCGCCACAGGAAGCAGATTATTGTCTGGAAACCATAACTTATATCCTATAGTAGAATCTTTTTTAAGCAATTTTTATAAAACAGAAACTGCTACTATTTTTAATTCTGGGTATGATGCCAATATTGGTTTTTTCTCGTCTGTACCGCAACGTGGAGATGTTATTTTATATGACGAACTTATTCATGCTTCTATAAGAGACGGTATTCAGTTATCTAACGCAAAAGCATTTAAATTTAACCATAATAATTTAGCCGATTTAGAGGAGAAAATTAACAGACAAAACACATCTAATAATCAGGCAGAAGTTTATGTGGTTACAGAGTCTGTTTTTTCTATGGATGGAGATTCTCCTGACTTACTAAAAATGGCTGAAATTTGTACAAAGCACAATGTTTTTTTTATTGTTGATGAAGCACATGCTATTGGGGTTTTTAACAAAGGACTTGTTGAGCAACTAAACTTACAACACAAAGTTTTTGCAAGAATTGTAACTTTTGGCAAAGGTTTAGGTTGCCATGGTGCTGCTATTTTAGGCTGTACAGAATTGCAAAATTATTTAATAAATTTTGCACGTAGTTTTATTTACACAACCGGACTTTCTCCGCATGCTTTAGCTACTATTAAAATTGCGTATCAAACATTGTTAAATCAACCTGAATACCCTGAAAAATTACAAGATAATATTCATCACTTTAAAAAAGAAATAAAAAGGTTTTCTTTAAATTTTATACCTAGTAATTCTGCCATACATTGTTGTGTAATTTCTGGTAATAAAAAAGTAAAAAACATCTCTTTAAAACTGCAAGAAAATGGTTTTGATGTAAAAGCAATTTTATCGCCCACAGTTACTAAAGGTAAAGAGCGTTTGCGTTTTTGTTTGCATAGCTATAATTCTGTAAAAGAAATTAGTAAAGTGTTAGAGTTGTTAAGTATTTTTGCCTAACATGAAAGACTCTTTTGTAACTATAGCAAATTTTCAGTATTCTTATGAGGCTCATATTATTAGAGGTAAATTAGAATCTGAAGGAATAAAAGTTTATATGGCTGATAATATTACTATAGATACAGACCCTTTAATGAGTAATGCAATTGGTGGTGTTAAATTAAAGGTATTAAAAGCGCAAGAAAAAAAAGCTAGAGA
>CALHCK010000003.1 GCA_937936695.1 uncultured Polaribacter sp. | reverse complement strand
CACTTAATATTAAGTGGTTTTTTTTTGCTCAATATTTAACTACATTTGCAACATGACAGCAGACGCAAAAGAGACAACAAACATATTTGGTATTAGAGCTATTATAGAAGCCATAGAGAGTGGTTCTTCTATCAATAAAATATATCTACAAAAAGGATTAAGAGGTAATTTATATTACGAACTTGATAAACTTATAAAAGAAAAAAAGATAGCTACAAGCACAGTGCCTGTAGAAAAGCTAAATAGATTATCTAAAAACAATAATCATCAAGGTGCGGTTGCACAAATTTCTCCTATTGAGTTTTATGATTTAGAAACTTTGATAGAAGAGACTCTTGAAAGTGGAAAAAAACCATTATTTCTGCTTTTAGATCAATTATCTGATGTTAGAAATTTTGGTGCCATTATTAGAACAGCAGAATGTACTGGCGTTAATGGTATTGTAATACAAAAAAACGGAAGTGCTCCTGTAAATGCTGAAACTATAAAAACATCTGCTGGTGCTGCTTTTAAACTTCCTATTTGTAAAGTAGATCATATTAAAGATGCTTTATTTATTTTACAAGCTTCTGATATAAAAACTGTAGCTGCTACAGAAAAAACAGATGCATCTGTTTATGATATAGATTTTAATCAGCCATTAGCCATTATAATGGGTTCTGAACACAGAGGTGTAAATCCTTCTATATTAAAAATGGCAGATTATAAAGCTAAGCTTCCTTTATTAGGAGACATAGAATCTTTAAATGTTTCTGTTGCTTGTGGCGCCTTCTTATATGAAGCTGTTAGACAAAGATTATAAAAATTTTTTACTTCAATAAAAAGCACATTTGGTAAAACATTTGTGCTTTTTTTATATCGCTAAACTTCTGTTAAAATGATTATTATTTTTTTATTACTATAAAACTGTTTACGATTTTAGCATAAAAAACAATGCGTTACTACTTAACTGCTTTAATAACATCTCTTATAATTATAACTAGCAATGCACAGTTAAAAGTTAAAGATGCAAATACTAATAAACCGATTTCTAACGTAAAAGTATTTTCTAAGAAAGGAGAAATACTAGGAATATCTAATTTAAAAGGTATTATTAAAATATCTAAAAAACTAAAAGCACAAGTAACAGATACTTTAGAAATTTTTCATCCAAATTATTTTTCAAAAAAAATTGTATGGAGTAACGTTGATAAAAATTTAACCGTACACCTTGACTCTCCTCCTATTACCAAACTTGATGAAGTGATTATTAAAACTAAAAAAATAGATTACGTTATATTAAAAGGTACATTTATTTCTTACCAATTAGTAGATAATATTCCGATATCTTTTACTGATGGAATTATAGAATATCATATTAACCTTCAGAAAAAGAAACTTATTAAAACTAAAATTACAAAGGTTAGACTTTTTAAAAACTATCCTAAAATAAAATTAATGAGTAAACAGAAAAAAAACACTGTAAATACAATTATAAATACTGCTTTACCTTTTAATTTTAAACAAGAAGTATTAATTGCTGATTGGGATAAATTTACTATTACCAATGATTCAATTATTAGAAAAAAGAATAGTGTAATAGGTAGTTTACATAAAAATGATTCGGAAAGTGTTTTATCTATTCAATATCATTCTCCAGAAAACCCAAAAGAAATATCTTTACTAGGTATTAAATCAAAAATTAATAATGAAATTATTAATGAGCGTTTTGCTTCTAAAAAACCAAGAATAAATAAAATTGTTAATATTAATAGATATTACAATAGCAACATTACTAAAAAAGATGTTAGCCTTAATTATGAATTAATAGATAACTTTTACACTTTAGAGAAAAAAGAATTCTCTAAAGAAAATTATAAGGTTTTTCTAAAAAATAATAGCGAACTTAAAATTGTAAACCCTAACCTTAAAGCACAAAAAACACCAAGTTTTATTACTAATTTACTCTTTAAGGAACTGAAACTAATTAAGTAAACTTTTATATAATTTAAAAATTAAATGTTAATTTAGATCTCATACAGACTTAATAATACAATAATTAAAAAAATCAACTAAAATTTGAAAGTTTATTGTATTTATTATTACTAAGTATAAAAAACGATTATAAATCTTAAAAATACAAAAATGAGCGTTATTAGATTAGGTGATGAAGCACCAAACTTTACAGCACAATCATCAGAAGGAGAAATAAATTTTCATGAGTGGTTAGGTGATAGTTGGGGAATATTATTTTCTCATCCTGCAGACTACACTCCTGTATGTACTACAGAGTTAGGTACTGTTGCTAAATATAAATCTGAATTTGAAAAAAGAAATGTAAAAACAGTTGCTTTAAGTGTTGATGGAGTTTCTTCTCATAAAGGTTGGATTAAAGATATTAATGAAACTCAGAATACAAATGTTGATTTTCCTATTATAGCTGATGAAGACAAAAAAGTATCTGAATTATATGATATGATTCATCCGAATGCTGATAATAACTTAACAGTAAGGTCTGTTTTTATTATTGATCCTAGTAAAAAAGTAAAACTAATTATTGTGTATCCTGCTTCTACTGGTAGAAATTTTGATGAATTACTAAGAGTTATAGATTCTTTACAATTAACAGCATACCACAAAGTAGCTACACCTGCTAACTGGAAAAATGGTGACGATTGTGTAATAGTGCCAGCAGTTACAAATGAGCAAATACCAGAATTATTTCCTAAAGGACATAAAGAGGTTAAACCTTATTTAAGACTAACTCCACAACCAAATATTTAAATATATTAACGAGTTAACAAATAAAAAATCCAAGATTTAAGTCTTGGATTTTTTTTATATTATTTATTTAAAAGTCTATTAAATTTCCATATCTAAATCCCAAGACTCTAAAATTTCTTTTAGTGTTTTAATAAACATTCCTCCTAAAGCACCATTTACAACTCGGTGGTCGTAAGAATGAGATACCATCATTTTTTGTCTTATTCCTAGAAAATCTCCTTGAGGAGTTTCTATAACAGCAGGTACTTTTCTTATAGCTCCTAAAGCTAAAATTGCAACTTGTGGCTGATTTATAATAGGCGTTCCCATAATAGAACCAAAACTACCAACATTGGTAACCGTATACGTACCATCTTGTACTTCATCTGGTTTTAATTGATTATTTCTTGCTCTATTTGCTAAATCATTTACAGCATTTGTCATGCCTACTAAATTTAACTTATCTGCATTTTTTATTACAGGCACAATTAAATTACCATCTGGTAACGCAGCTGCCATTCCTAAATTTATGTTTTTCTTTTTTATAATTTTATCACCACTAACAGCAATATTTATTAAAGGATATTTTTTTACAGTAGCAGCTACTGCATGCATAAAAATTGGAGTAAAAGTCAACTTTTCTCCTTCTCTATTAAAAAAGCTGTCTTTTACTTTATTTCGCCATTTTACAATGTTAGTAACATCAATTTCTATAAAAGACTGAACATGTGCAGATATTTGAAGAGAATCTGTCATGTGTTTGGCAACCAACTTGCCCATTCTACTCATTTCTATAATTTCATCTTCGCCATTTACAGAAACAGGAATTGGTGTAGTCTTTGGTTTATCTTTTATTGATGGAGAATTAGCAACGGTATTTGTTACTGTTTTATTTGTAGATGAAGATTTTGTTTTTACATAAACTAGTATATCTTCTTTTGTAACTCTACCTTCTTTACCAGAACCATTAATGCGTTCTAGTTCTTCCATAGATATACCTTCAGTTTGAGCAATATTTCTTACCAAAGGAGAATAAAATCTACCTGATTGAGAGTTTTTTGTAATTGGATTAGCAATTACACTACTCGCTTTTTCTATTGTTTTTTCAACTTCTAAAACAGTATCTGCAACACCTAGAGTATCTTTATTATTACTAGAATTTTCAACACTATCAGCTTCTGTTTCAATAATTGCAATTGTTTCTCCAACTGCTACTACATCGTCTTTTTCAAATAATATTTCTACTAAAGTACCTTCAACTTCAGACGGTACTTCAGAGTCTACTTTATCTGTAGCAATTTCTACAACAGCATCATCTAACTCTATAACATCACCTATTTCTTTTAACCAAGAGGTTATAGTTGCTTCCGCAACACTTTCTCCCATTTTAGGTAACTTTAACTCAAATCTTGCCATCTTTTCCTCATTTTTACAGATTGCAAAAGTACGAAAAAATCGATTATTTTTTGTTGAATTTTAACACAAAAATCCACAACAAAAGGTTTAAAAAAATAGTTTTTTAATAAAAAAACTAACCATTTAGCAATTTAAAGTCAATAATATTTAATAAAAGCTGATTTTCTTAAAATATAAAATCTCAATTAAATCCATTTTTTAGGTGATGCTAATACAGATAATAATCTTTGTTCTTCAGAGTTTTCTTCTGGTTGATGATTGTATTTCCATTGTACAACAGGCGGTAAACTCATTAAAATACTTTCTATTCTTCCGTTTGTCTTTAACCCAAAAAGAGTACCTCTATCATGCACCAAGTTAAATTCAACATAACGTCCACGTCTTACTTCTTGCCAATCTTTATTGGCTTTTGTAAACGTATTATCTTTTCTTTTTTCTACGATTGGCACATAACTATTTAAAAAACTATTTCCTATTTCGGTTACAAAGTTATACCTATCTTCTATTGTATATTCTTCTGTTTCTTTTAAATAATCAAAAAATAAACCACCAATGCCTCGTGCTTCGTTTCTATGGGTATTCCAAAAATAAGAGTCGCAAGTTTCTTTAAACTTCGGATAAAAATCTCTATTATGTTTATCACAGGCATTTTTACAAGTTGTATGAAAATGTAACGCATCTTCATCAAACAAATAATAAGGAGTTAAATCTTGACCTCCTCCAAACCATTGTGTAACAATATTCCCTTCATCATCATACATTTCAAAGTAACGCCAATTAGCATGTACAGTTGGCACAAAAGGATTTATTGGGTGCAATACTAAACTTAATCCGCAGGCAAAAAAGTTACCTTCTTTTACACCAAATTGTTTTCTTAAAGGTTCTGGTAATTCCCCATAAACCTTAGAAATATTTACTCCACCCTTTTCAAAAACGGCACCATTTTCTATAACTCTAGTTTTTCCACCACCTCCTTCAGGTCTTTTCCAAAGGTCTTCTTTAAAAATAGTTGCACCATCTAAATTTTCTAATTTATTAGTAATGGTATCTTGTAATTGTTCTATATAATTGTAAAACTTATTTTTCATTATCGTTTTTTAATAGTACTAATGTTTTTGTGGTAGCAGCGGTTACAGATAATGGAAATACAATAATTATCCCGATAACTGGTATTAGTAAAAATAACATAAATACCATTCCGTTACCAATGGCAAAGCCTCTATTTTTACTTACAAATTGTATACTGTTACGGTAATCTAAATGCCTTTCTAAAGTATAATCAATAGTACCAAAACCTGCGTAATACGATTGTACCAAAAACAATAGTATGGTTGATACAATATTTACTCCTGGTATTAATTTTAATAATAAAATAGGTAGTGTAATTAGTAATTCTTTAATTAAGTTTCTACTACTAATTCTAATTCCTCTTATTAATTGTTCTTTAAATGAAGTTATTCTGTGGTTATGTTCCACATTTTTATAAAGGTGCTGCTCAATTTTCTCTGAAACAGGACTCATAAAAGGAGACGATAGTGCAATAATAATATGCCTGTACAAAATTAAACCTACAATTATTACAAATACAGCACCTACAATAGTAGTTATTGTATTAATTACTTCTTTTCCCCAATCCCAAATCCAAATTTTAGCTAAAAAAACACCAATATTATCAGAGATTCCATAAGCTATAAAACCAATAATTAATGCTGTTAAAATACTTATAAGAATAGGTATCAAAAAATATTTCCACAATTTTAATTGACGAATCAATTTTAATGCACCTCTATATTCATTAATACCAGAAAGTATATTTTT
>CALHCK010000002.1 GCA_937936695.1 uncultured Polaribacter sp. | reverse complement strand
TTGTACAGGCGGAGAGACTCGAACTCTCACACCTCGCGGCACTAGATCCTAAGTCTAGCGTGTCTACCAATTCCACCACGCCTGCAACTTTACCAATTAAATTGGGTTGCAAATATAAACAATAGTTCTAAACTGCAAAGTAGTTCATTATTTTTTTTTATGTTTTGGTTACTTTTTTTATTTGCACCTAGTAACATAATCGGCTTCGGCTATGATTAGATTAGTTTATTTAACCAATCAGATAACGTCAATGATTGTGAAATCTATATTTTACGATAGTTATTCTATTGATTATCAGTTTATATTTTAAGTATCTCTTGCCAAATAACCTTCAGTACTTAATTGAGTTTTTATATTAAAAGTTAATTCTATTTAGTTAGGTTCTGTAATTCGTTTACAAAAGTTTCAAAATTATTATCTGCTTTATTATAACAGTAAAATTTAAATGTATAGTCATCTCGCATTCTAATTTTGAAAGAAGGGAAATTAGTAAAGGAAGTTTTTACTTTAAAAGTATCGATATCTTCATAAGGGAATATCTTTTTATTATTCAGAATAAATTCTTTTTTATTCATAACAATTTCAATATTTCTGGTGTAATATTTTTTTAACAACTCAATAAAAGCAAAACCCAAAATTAGATTTAGAATGGTATAAGCTATAAAAGTGTAATCTTTTAGAAATGTTATTTCCTTTGCAGGTTTTGATGAAATTAAAAAGATTGAAATTATAATGGAGAACATAAGTGAAAGTATAAGAATCCATCTATATCTCAATAAGTTAATTTCTTTAATTTTAAATTTCATTTTTGACATTGTTTACAACTTTTAAGTATACCTAAACACTGTATTTTACTCTATTAATTAGCAAATAAATGCGTTAAGGATTGAGCGGTTTGTTTGAGCTCTTTTTGTTTTTTTAAACAAAAAAGCGAGTAGCGAAAGCCTGTTAAAACGCCCAAAAAATAGTACTATTCTTTTTCTGCCATTTTTTTAACGTAATCTGTAATAATTACAATTTGGGTTGCGCCTACTTTACCTTCTATATATTTTGCGTTTTCATAATCTAAAGAAATTCTGCGCACCGCTGTACCTTGTTTGGCTACCATGCTAGAGCCTTTTACTTTTAAATCTTTAATTAAAACTACAGAGTCTCCTGCCTGTAAAATGGCTCCATTAGCATCTCTATGAATAATTTTTTCATTTTCATCTAAATGATCTCCAGATTCTTTGGCATAACGTAAATCGGCATCTTCTAAATACATCATGTCTAATAAGTCTTGCGGCCAACCTTCTTTTCTTAATCTAGACAACATTCTCCAAGCTACTACTTTTACAGCTCTGTGCTCAGACCACATAGCATCGTTTAAACAACGCCAATGGTTTGCTTGGGTTGTTTCTGGTTGGTCTATTTGTTGTATACAAGTTTGGCATGCCAACAAGCTACCGTCTACCCCACCGTTTTCGGTTGGTTTTACTTCGTAAATAGATAAGTTAGTTGCAGCAGTACAAAATTCGCATTGATTGCCACTTCTTTGTTCTAAATCTTGTTGTAGGCTCATTTTTATATTTTTTTTTGGTAAAAGTAATGTTTTAATTGTTTTTGTTAGTAGCTATTTCCTGCTATCACTACTCGCTTTTTTTAGTTGCTTGTTACAAATTTGCTTAAAGGCAAATGTATTGTAAAAAGCAACTAAAAAAGAGCTCAAACAAACCGTTCTATCAGGGCTATAAATACTTGCCTAATTGTAAGAGTAACTATTTGTTTTTATTAAATTTCTAAAGACGTAAATTCAAATTTATTGCCATCAAACAAGCCTTTGTCTGATAGTTTTAAAGACGGAATTACCAACAATGCCATAAACGATAAACTCATATACGGTGCTCGTAATTTGCTTCCCATTTGTTTTGCCATGGCATCTAATGCCGCATATGCAGTTCCTATTTCTTGGGCAGGTTTGTCGCTCATAATTCCTGCAACTGGTAACGGAACTATTTTTTCTGAAGATGCATTTATAGCACACACACCTCCGTTATTTTCTATAATTAAATTTACCGCTTTACAAATAGCTTCGTCAGAGGTTCCTATAGCAATAATATTATGAGAATCGTGCCCCACAGAACTTGCAATAGCACCTTCTTTTAGCCCAAAATTTTTAATAAATGCAATAGCTGGTTTCTCATTTTTATAACGATTTACAACTGTCATTTTTAAAACATCTGTTGCTGTATTAGAAACTAAATTACCGTTTACAATTAAAGATTTGGCTGTTATTGCGTTGGTTACCAACTCGCCATCTAAAGCTTCTATCACTTTTATTTTTTCTGCAGAAGATTTAAACCTAAAATCTGATACTTGTTTTTTATCGGTATTAAAATTATTAAGAATCTCAAAATCTATATTTTTAATAAAAGAAGTTCCGTTTTTAGCAACCAAATCGCCATTTATATAGGTTTCTAGTACTTTAAACTCTGTTAAGTTTTCTACCACAATAAAATCTGCATCGTCTCCTTTTTGTAGTAAACCAACATCTAAATTATAATGTTTAACAGGGTTTATACAGGCTGCCTGTAATACTTTAAAAACGTCTATTTTTTTGGCTACAGCTCTTGCACATAACTCATTTATATGCCCCAACAACAAATCGTCTGGATGTTTATCATCAGAACAAAACATCATGTTCTTAAAATGTGTAGGTAATAAATCTATTAAAGCTTCAAAGTTTTTTGCAGCACTCCCCTCTCTAATAATTACTTTCATACCTTTTTCTAGTTTTTCTTTTGCTTCTTCAAAAGAAAAACATTCGTGGTCTGTAGATATTCCTGCGGCTATATATTTTGTAGCATCTTTGCCTCTTAACCCTGGCGCATGACCATCTATAGGTTTGTTGTTATTTTTGGCGTGTTGTATTTTTTGTAACACCTCTTCATCATCAAACAAAACCCCTGGATAATTCATCATTTCTGCTAGATATTTAATGTCTGGGTTTTCCATCATTTTTTTAATATCGTTGGCATTAATAACAGCTCCTGCGCTTTCAAAAGAAGTAGCGGGTACGCAACTTGGTGCACCAAAATTAAATTTTAAGGGAACTTTTTTACCGTTTTCAATCATAAAATCTACCCCTTTTATTCCTAAAACGTTGGCAATTTCATGTGGATCTGATACGGTTGCTACCGTACCATGAGTAACAGCTATTTTTGCAAATTCTGAAGGTACCAGCATAGAGCTTTCTATATGAATGTGGGCATCTACAAAACCGGGTAAAATATAGTTTTCTTGATTGTGATGAGCTTCTCTTATTTCTGAAATTTTGCCTTTTAAAACAACTACTTCTCCTTTAAAAATTCTTTTGTTTTGTATGTCTACAATATTACCTTGTACAATCATGAATTAAAATATTTAATACAAATTTACAAAGAATACAAAAGCGGTTGTTTGTTTATTTTGGATAGATTACTTGGTGTAAAGAAATATCAAACGGATTGATGTCTTCTATTTTTTTTATAGGCGCAAAAAAGTTTAAACCTATAAATTTTGCTTCTTTTTTACAGTTAGATAAAAACCGATCGTAAAACCCTTTTCCGTAACCTACACGGTAATTTTTTTGATCGGAAATTAAAAGAGGTACAAAAATAAGATCGAATTCTTTTTCTGATACTTTTGTTGCATTTACAGGTTCTGGAATTCCGTATTTATTAAGTTGTACAATAGTATTTTCTTCTAGATAACAATGTGTTAAAGTATTGTTTTTAAAATTAGATTTGCTAACCACTATGCGCTTTCCGTTAGCTCTAAAATAATTAATAATAGGTTGAGTATCTATTTCTTTAAACTTTTTAAGCGATAAAAATAAATGAACATTTACAACATTAGAGAGGTCTAATTCATAAATTTGCTGGTAAATATTTTCCTGAAAACGTACTATTTCACTTTCTGTTAGTGCTTCTCTTTTTTGCTTGTACTTTTTTCTTAATTCTTGCTTTTTCATACTACAACTCTTCTAATGCTGCTTTTGCTTTTTTTGTAAGACCTTTTACTACCAAATTATAAGAATGCGTTATTAATTCTAATACCAAAGTATCTGGTACATCTGTATTTACTTTTACAGTATTCCAATGTTTTTTATTCATATGGTATCCTGCATAAATGCCCTCGTACTTATCTCTTAATTCTAATGATTTTTCTGGGTCGCATTTTAGGTTGATGGTTTCTTCTCCTTTTTCCCATTTAGATAACGGAGCAAGTGCAAACATTTTGCCCATTACTTTAAAAACAAG
>CALHCK010000001.1 GCA_937936695.1 uncultured Polaribacter sp. | reverse complement strand
TTAGATTTATGCCTCCATTCTAAAAACTTTTTTCTTCCGTGTGCATTGTTATGATAATCCATAAGTCTGGGCATTTCTGTATTTTTAGAAAACACTTCGTGCCAATCTGTAATCTGCTTTGTCCATAATAATGCTATTTTAACACTGTTTGTAAATTTTAAACACTCTTTTGCTATTAACAAATTCCATAGACCGTGTCTAAAAGCATTTGCCTTGTTATGGCCGTTATGTACATTAGGAAATTGTTTTTGAACAATTTTTAATGTAATAAAAGTAGCTTTAACAGTAGCAAACATAAACAAAGGATGTCTTAAAAATTTCACAAACAAATAATAAATTTGTTTGTATTTAAGATTTTTAACAACACCCCAAAAAGACATCTTATGCTTTGTATTCTTTTACAGCATCTACAAATGCTTTTGCATTTTCTAGAGGGATATTTGGTAAAATACCATGTCCTAAATTAACAATGTATTTATCTTTCCCAAACTCATTAATCATTTGATGCACCATTTTTTTAATTTCTGATGGAGGTGATAACAATCTTGATGGATCAAAATTACCTTGTAAAGTAATATTTCCTCCCGACAAATAACGTGCATTTCTTGCAGAACAAGTCCAATCTACCCCTAATGCAGAAGCTCCTGACTTAGACATATCATTTAAAGCAAACCAACAACCTTTACCAAAAGCAATTACTGGTGTAATATCTTTTAAAGCATCAATAATTTGCTGAATGTATTGCCATGAAAACTCTTGATAATCTACAGGAGAAAGCATCCCTCCCCAAGAATCAAAAACCTGAACTGCATTTACACCTGCAGCAACTTTAGCTTTTAAATAAGCAATAGTTGTATCTGTAATTTTTTGTAATAAAGAATGTGCTAAAACAGGGTTTGTAAAACACAATTCTTTGGCTTTGTCAAAGTTTTTAGACCCCTGCCCTTGTACACAATAACATAAAATTGTCCACGGAGAACCAGCAAAACCTATTAACGGAATTTCATCATTTAGTTTTTCTTTGGTTGCTTTTATGGCATCCATAACATACCCTAAAGAATCTTGAATATCTGGAATAATAACAGAATCTAAGTCTTTTTGACTACGAATAGGACTCGGTAAATAAGGACCAAAATTAGGTTTCATTTCTACCTCTATATTCATTGCCTGAGGAATTACTAAAATATCTGAAAACAAAATAGCTGCATCCATACCATACCTTCTAATTGGTTGTACCGTAATTTCTGAAGCTAATTCTGGAGTTTGACAACGAGTAAAAAAATCGTATTTATGTTTAATTTCCATAAATTCTGGCAAATACCTTCCTGCTTGTCTCATCATCCAAACTGGGGGTCTGTCCACCGTTTCTCCTTTTAATGCTCTTAAAAATAAGTCGTTTTTTATCATTTTATTAGCTTTTATTTACTAGCGGCTATTTATGGCTTTTAGCTTTTTATTGTATTTTTTATATGTTAATACCTAGTGTTAGAACACTAGAATTTAAACGCTTTCTGCTACTTTTTTTATTGCTTTGTCTACGGCTTCTGCTATTATTTTAATATCCTTATCTGTAATAGCCGAATTTAAAAACCAAGCTTCGAACTGACTCGGAGGTAAAAACACTCCATTTTTAATCATTTCCCAAAAGAAAATACCAAATTTTTCTGTATCAGCTGTCTGCGCTTCTTTAAAATTGGTAACTTTAGTTTTAGTAAAAAATGGATTTAACATAGAGCCAAATCTATTTACTACTAAATCTACATTGTATTTTTTAGCAGTTTCTAATAAAATTACTTCTATTATACTTCCTACCTCTTCAAATCTTTTATATGGATTTTGTTTTTTCAACTCGGTTAATGTAGATATCCCTCCTGCCATTGCAATAGGGTTACCAGACAATGTACCTGCTTGGTACATACCTCCTAAGGGAGCTACATTTTCCATAATTTCATTTCTTGCTCCGTATGCACCCACTGGAAAACCTCCACCTATTACTTTTCCTAAACAAGTAATGTCTGCTGCTACACCTAATAATTCTTGAGCTCCTCCAAATTTAGAGCGGAAACCTGTCATTACTTCGTCTGCTATTAACAAGGCTCCTTTAGACTCTAGGTATGCTTTTAATTCTCTTAAAAAATTACCTTCAGGTACTACAACTCCCATGTTACCTCCAACAGGTTCTATAATTGCACCTGCAATATCATCATACTTTTCAAAAAGAACTTTTACACTTTCTAGGTTATTGTACTCTGCAATTAAAGTATTTTTTACGGCACCTTCTGGTACTCCCTTAGATCCAGGAATACTTAATGTTGCCAAACCAGAACCAGCCGCTACTAAAAGTGCATCTTGATGACCGTGGTAACATCCTGAAAATTTAATAATTTTATCTTTACCCGTAAATGCTCTTGCTAAACGAATACCACTTAAAACAGCTTCTGTTCCAGAATTAACAAAACGTACTTTATCCATACCAGGAAAAGCATTACAAACAATTTTAGCTAATTTTATTTCTGCTTCTGTAGATGCACCAAAAGAATATCCTTTTTTTAATGCTTTTTTAGCCGCTTTTTCTACCGACTTGTGACGGTGTCCTAAAATCATTGGACCATAAGAAACTACTAAATCTACATATTTATTACCATCTACATCGGTAATTGTACTTCCTTTTGCTTTTTTTATAAATAAAGGATTTCCTCCTACAGAAGAAAATGCTCTTACAGGAGAATTTACAGCTCCTACAAGATTTACCAATCCTTTATCGTATAA